>CAZXPB010000005.1:21472-33102 GCA_964642585.1 uncultured Candidatus Saccharibacteria bacterium | reverse complement strand
CGTATCGCTGCTAATTGCAAGATTCCCAGTTCATGGATTGAAGCAAATTTTGTTCCTAGTAAATATCTATTTGTTTTATATTGTTACAATTAGCGTTACCACAGATGCAGAAAAACTTTCTAAACTGATCCGTTACACAATCTATTCGCTCGGGATTATGGTTGGTCTCGGATTCTTGCAGTACATTGGGACTTTGTTTGCATCGCCTTACTATTTTTGGCAGTACTGGGCAACTCTTGTTTCCTCACTTTACTATGGAAATTCTTTGGCGGAAGTGCTGAGCTATTCAAATTCGTGGTTTTCTGCATCAGCTTCAGGTAGCTCACTACGCATGTTTGGAGTTTTGCCAGATTCCCATGCATTTGGGGTGATGTGTATTTTTTTGCTTTCATATTTAATCCCGAGTTTGCGCTGGCCAGACGAAAATAAGCCGCGTAAGTTTATAGTAGCGTTAGTTATTCTGACTGGTTTCGGAGTGATGGCTAGTGGCACTCGTGGTGTGTGGCTCACGATGCTTGCATCAATTATGGTCGCTTTGATTTGTTATTGGCGTGGTTGGTTTAAATCTTTTTTTAAAATTACTTTGGCTGTCTATGCCGTCATCATTATGTTGTTTGTCTCATCTCCTGTCATTTCGCAGGGATTAAATTACATTCGCACAATTGACACTAAGGATGATTTTCTAAATCGCGCTGGTAGTATCTATGACTTGAATGAGAGCTCAAATGCTGGAAGATTGGAAATTTGGCAACACAGTGTTAAATTCGCGGCAACACATCCGTTTGGTGTAGGTTACGGTAATTTCATCGTTTCAATTATTGACGATATTTCAGAAAATTCTACATTTGAACAAGTTTCAGGAGCAAAAAATTTACGATACAATTTACCTCAAGCGTTCATCACTGCTCACAGTTTGTACTTACAGCTCTTAGTTGAGTTAGGGTTTGCAGGACTGTTGGCTTTTGGTTTAATTTGGTGGGAATACTTTGAAAGCCTTTACTTGTTTTTGAAAAAACACCTCTCTAGACGAAATAAATTAGTGGATTTGGTATTGAGTTTAACGCTTGGTTTCGTATGGCTCCTCGCTTATGGAGTATTTGATGTCACAATCCTCAACGACCGTGTTCTAATGTATCTATTTATTTCTCTCGCAATTTCAGGACTCATCTTCGCTAAAGATGATATAATAACAAAGCAATAATTTAAAGAATATATAGTTATGGATAATGAATTTAACAAGATTTCTGGAGAACTAGAACAAACACCTCCGCCAACATTAAAACGAAGATTCACTTTTCAACATTGGTTTATTGGAATATTGTTAGCTTTCGTTGTAGTCGGTGGCGCTTTTCGTATTGGCTATATGTCAGGGGAAAAGGGGTTAACTTTTAGCCCAAAGAATTTTAAAGTAATTAATAGAGAAGATGCTCCTGTTGATGTAGACTACAACTTGCTATGGCAGGCTTTGAAGATTGTCCAAGATAAATATATAGACAGTGAAAACATTGATCCTCAAAAGGTCTTGTATGGTGCAATCCAAGGAGCAATTTCAGCGGCAGGTGATGAGTATACTCAATTTTTTGATCCGAAAACTTTAGCAGAGTTCAAATCTGACTTACAGGGTAGTTTCTCAGGGATAGGCGCAGAAATTGTTCAGAAAGATGGCTCAATTATGGTAGTGGCTCCACTGGAAGGCAGTCCAGCAGAACGGGCAGGAATTTTAGCGAAAGATTATATTGTGAAAATCAATGGCGAAAGCACTGACGCAATGGGCTCAGATGTGGCCGCAAGCAAAATTCGTGGCCCAGAAGGATCTCAGGTTGTAGTTAGTATTTACCGTGAAGGAAAACCAGATACCTTTGATTTAACAATCACTCGCGAGAAAATTGAAGTGAAGAGTGTGAAATTAGAATATAGAGAAGTCAGTGGCAAAAAAGTAGCGATCATTAAAATTTCAAAATTTGGAGATGATACAGTTGAATTATTTAACTTAGCTGCTGACGATATTGTGAAGAATAATCCTGTTGCAGTAATTGTTGACCAGCGTAATAACCCAGGTGGGTACTTAGATTCTTCCGTAGAAGTTGCTTCCCAATGGTTAGAGTCTGGCAAGCTAGTCGTCAGTGAAGATCATAGCGAAAAAGATATCGTGACCTATAATTCTCTTGGTTACAATAAACTTGGTAAATTTAAAACAATTGTCTTGATTAACGGTGGCTCGGCTAGTGCGGCAGAAATTTTAGCAGGTGCTTTAAAAGATAATGGCAAGGCCATCTTGATTGGAGAAAAGAGTTTTGGAAAGGGCAGCGTGCAAGAATTAGTGCCTCTTGGTAAAGATGCCGCTGTTAAGGTAACAATCGCAAAATGGATCACCCCTGGTGGAAAGAACTTAAACAAAGATGGTCTAGAGCCAGATATTAAAGTGCCTTTAACTACTGAAGATGCTGAAGCTAAGCGCGATCCACAAATGGATAAAGCGTTAGAGGAAGCTGTAAAGTAGGTTGATAAAAACATAAAGCCTTAGGGTTGACTCTAAGGCTTTTTTATTGTAGAATTGGATGTTAGTTTAGTTTTTTGCATTAGATACTTATAAAACGGAGGTAGTAATAAATTGTGAAGGTAATAAAATTTACTGAAGAAGATTTTTTAACGTATGGAAATTTTTTCCAGGCCCAAATAGGCCGTTGCGTCAGAATCCATGTTGGATCTGTCGGTAAATGCATTGACGTTAAGGTGGTCAGTGTTAATTCTGAAAAGAAGGTTCTGTACTATCAATTGGATTCATCCAGCGAAGTTGACTGTGTGTCTTTCGAAAAGATTTTGGGATATGAAGCTTTTATCCTAAATTCCAATGAAGACTCTTCCAAGGGTATTACAACCGAGCTTTCCTTATCTAATTTTCAAAAAAAACGCCATCCGGTATTTTTTCGAAACCGAAAGGGTGAGCTTACTGCAGCCAAGCCATTTTCAAAAGAAGCTGGTTACGCTCATGACCCCGATAACGGTAATGTACTGACCAAACTTTAGGTTCACAAAGCCACACAAAAACTTAGCGCGAAGGAAATTATATTCCCCAGCGCTTTTATTTTATGATATTTTGCTTATTACCAAGATATTCGCTAAAATTACTATATGACAGCACAAGAATTACGAATGAAGTGGTTAGGATTTTTTAAAGAAAAAGGCCACACAATTATTCCTTCAAGTTCACTGGTGCCTGAAAATGATCCTTCGGTGCTTTTCACAATGGCCGGGATGTTTCCTTTGGTCCCTTACTTAATGGGGCAAGAGCATCCAGGCGGAGTGAGGGTTGCGAATATTCAGAAATGTATCCGCACAATTGATATAGATGATGTCGGCGATAACACTCACCTGACCTTTTTTGAAATGATGGGAAACTGGTCATTTGGTGATTACTTTAAGAAAGAAGCGATTGAATGGAGTTACGAATTTTTAACTGATGAAAAATGGCTGAACATCCCGCTAGATCGATTAGCTTTTTCTGTGTTTGCAGGAGATGAAGATGCGCCGTTTGACAGCGAAAGCTATGAGCATTGGCTTAGACTTGGAATTCCGCCAGAGCGCATTGCGAAACTTCCAAAAGAAGATAACTGGTGGATTGCTGGTAATACCGGTCCATGTGGTCCAGATACTGAAATGTTCTATTGGATAGACAGCAGCACCCCAGCCCCACAGAATTACCAAGAAACTCACGACGATCCTCGTTGGGTTGAAATTTGGAATAATGTCTTCATGCAGTATGAGAAGAAAGCCGACGGCACGCTTGTTCCTTTGGCAAAACAAAATGTAGACACTGGAATGGGACTTGATCGAGTCATCGCTGTGCTGAATGGTCACAAATCAGTATACGATTCTGAATTTTTCAAAGGCATGTTTGAAGTCATCGGTAAAAGTAATGAAATTCTTTCTGGTGATGAAGTTCCCAAAGCGAGAATTATTGTTGATCATATTCGCGCTAGTGTTTTCATCGCAGGTGATGGAGTAGAACCATCAAACAAAGAGCGAGGTTACATTTTGCGCCGTTTGCTTCGCCGTTCAATGGTGTATGCACGTGGACTAAATTTGGGTGAGCATTGGATGCAAGGCTTAATTGGAAAAGTGATGCAAGAATATTCAGATGCATACCCAGAGTTAGTGGAGAATTCTGAAAAGATATTTGCTACTTTGGAAAGTGAGCAAAATAAATTTGGCACCACTTTAGACAAAGGTCTAAAAGAATTTGAAAAACTATTTCAAAAACAACAACAAATTTCTGGAACTGATGCATTTAACTTGTATCAGACCTTTGGGTTCCCACTTGAGTTAACAGAAGAGTTAGCGATTAGTTTTGGGCAAGAAGTAAATCGAGAAGAATTTGCGAGTGAATTTAAGAAGCATCAAGATCTTTCTCGTACAGCCAGTGCCGGCGAGTTTAAAGGTGGTCTTGCGGACCATTCTGACATTGTTGTGCGTTACCATACCGCAACCCATCTTTTACATAAAGCCTTAAAGATGGTCTTAGGTGATGATGTTGCACAGCGTGGTAGTAATATTACTGCAGAGCGTACCCGCTTCGATTTTAGCTATCCGCAAAAAATGACTGATGAGCAAAAGAAAAAAGTTGAAGATTTGGTTAACAAATGGATTGGACAAGACTTAGACATGAAGCAAGAAATGATGCCACTCGAAAAAGCACGTGAATTGGGAGCGATAGGTTTGTTTGGTGAAAAATATGCTGACATTGTTTCTGTTTATACTGCATCAGATAAGAACACGGGTGAAGTTGTATCACGAGAATTTTGTGGTGGCCCTCACGTTGAACATACGGGAGCAATAGGTAAATTCCGAATTGCCAAAGAAGAAGCAGTTTCTGCCGGAATGCGCCGCATCAAAGCAGTTATAGAATAAAATTTCTTGTTTGAAAATTTAGACAAAACAAAATAAAAAATGAAAATAGAATTTTACAATTGCCCAGAGCCAGATATAATTGCTGAAGTAAGCTTGCCAGAAGCGCCTGCCTTTTTGAGTTACAAACCAGACTTTAAACAAATAGATGAACTGGTAGAAACTTTCAAAGGTATTAAAAATTTAGTTGTAGTTGGTCATGGTGGTAGTATTAGTACTTTCTACGGATTGTATAATTCACTTAGAGAAAAATCTTCTAAGCAGGTATATTTTGTCAGTACTGTAGATCCTGATTATATTTCAGAAATAAAAATCTTTGTTTCACCCTCAGATACTTTAGTTTTAGCGATTAGTAAGTCGGGGGAGACTGTTACTCAGCTAGAAGCTCTATTTCAGTTTGAAGATTTCCCTCTGGTAGTGGTTACTGGCATTGCAGGCCCACTAGCGGAATTAGCAGTGAAGCTTAAAGCTAAAACAGTAATGCACCCAACTATTGGTGGAAGATTCACTGGGTTAACAGAAGTGGCGCTTCTGCCTGCAGCGCTCTGTGGATTCGATACGCGTGAATTATTTAACGCAGGACGAGAAGTCTACCAAACTTATTCTAAGAGCAATAGTGCGTTTGAAGCAGCAAGTAGATTTTCTAAATTAGAAGAACAGGGGATAGTAGATGTGTTTATGCCTTTTTACGATTCGCACCTATTTGCGTTCAGTAATTTAATAGTTCAATTGTGTCACGAAAGTTTTGGGAAAGATGGTAAGGGTCAAACCTATTTTGCTCATACAGCTCCAGAATCACAGCACCATACTAATCAAAGATTTTTTGGTGGCAGAAATAATATCGCTGGGTGGTTTACATCAGTAGAAACTCCTCTGACAAATATTACAACCACTGTTCCAGCCTCATCACGCGACATCCCACTTAAAGATGGTAAGATGGATTCGCTGGGTGGTATCCCACTATTTCAGGCATTACAATTTGAATTACAAGGCACACTAGAAAATGCAAAACTGAAAAACATTCCAGTTGTAAATATGTCACTGTCCAAAAGAGATGAAACCGAGCTCGGTAAGTTAATTGTATTTTGGCAGCTTTACGCAGTGTATTCATCTGTGCTTCGCGGAGTAAATCCATTTGATCAGCCAGAAGTAGAGAATAGCAAGAAGATTTCTTTTGATAAGCGCTTGCAATACAAAGGTTTATTGTAGAAAAATCCCTCTGTTGCAACATCCTGAGAAAATCTTTAGAATAAGTATAGAATACGCTAAAAATCCTTGAAATAAAGGATTTTTTAGTAAGTTTTCATAGTTGAAAGGAAAAATGGCAAAAACTCTCTACATAAATTTAGAAGATGATGTAAACAAAGTCATCGCCCAGCTAAAGCGTGAAAAAAGTGCTGAAGCAGTTTTAGTTTTCCCAAAACAAAGCTTTATTTTTTCAGATAGCATTAATTTAAGACTGTTAAAAAAACAGGTAGACATGCTTGGTAAAAAAGTATCCATTTTAACAATGGATGAACGCGGTCAAACTTTTGCCAAGGAAGCAGGGTTTGAGTTAAAAAGCATGCCTCGTAAATCTGTCTCACATTCAATGTCAGATATTCGTTTTCGTACCGCTCCTGTTCCAGAAGTAATTGCTACTGCTAGTACAGTGAATAATTTTGAAAAAGATTTTGAAGCTAATTTAGGAGTGATAGCAGAACCTGAAATCCCTTACACACCTGCTCCGTTAAAACCTATAAAGAGAAAAACAATCTCTAGACCAAATGTCCGCTCAATTTCAGAAAATAGTTTACCCCCAGTGCGTACTAAGGAAAACTTTTTCCTACCACCAGATGAAAAATTTGTTGTCCCACCAAAAAGACAGCGGTCTTTTAAACCTTACTTAGTCGGATTTATCGCGCTAGCTCTTATCGCATCACTTCTTCTGGTGCTAGTAGTTTTGCCAAGTGCTAACATTACCGTTTATGCAAAAGCTCAAACAGTAGCTCGCGACATAGATATTATTGCTGATGTAGCCGCTCAAGCTCCAGATAGTGCTAAATTAAGCTTACCTGCTGTCGCCGTTAATGAATCTCAGACAGTAGTGGAAACTTTCCAGACAAATGGCAAAAAAGAAGTAGGAAGTAAAGCAGAAGGCCGCATTGCAATTTACAATTTAACCGGCAGTCCCATGGCGCTTAAGTCGTCTACTACTACAATTACAGTTGGTAGTAAGGTATATTTGTTTAAAGCCGATCAACCAAATGTTAAAGCATTAACTAGTGCAAGTGCAGACAGTAATGCTACAGTCGCAGATATTATCGCCAGTGATGGGGGAGAGGGTTACAATATCCCAGCTGGTACTCGCATGGAAATTACTAACCAGGCATTTGGCAGTCAACCTCAAAAGCTTTATGCGAAAACAGTCACACAAATTGTGGGTGGCAACTCCAGATTTATTTCGGCTATTTCTAAAGATGAAATTACAGCTGCTCAAAACAGACTAATTAAAAAAGTTGTTGATGGCATCAATGCCAATTTAGCTGGTAGTAATGTAAAACTTGTTGATGGCGCTTACACAGTAAATGTAACTTCATTTACGACAGATAAACCAGAGGGTACAGAAGCCCAAAATTTCGTAAGTGAGTTAAAAGTTACCATTGCAGGACTTGCTTTTGACGAAACAGCGCTGAAAAATATTGTCAGACAAAGACTGCTAATGACCTTGGGAAATGGGAAAACTCTTCAAGAACTTGAAAAGGATACAATCGTATACAAAATTAAAAATCTAGATGTGCAAAGTGGCATTATGCAACTGGCGCTTCACTACGAATCTCAGGCTAAGCCGAATATTGAAGAAGATGATTTAAAAAATAAGATTGCAGGTAAGACTAAACAGGAAGCATCTGATTTAATTCTTTCTAACCCAGATATTGATAAAGTGGAAATTATTGTGCAGCCTGCTTGGCAATCTGGCCTCCCACGCTTTACTTCTAAGATCCACATAGAAGTTAAAGAATAGAATTACACCACAAATAAGTCTTTTTGTCAATCTTATCTTCAAAATCGAGAAAATCCACCAATATTTGTTGACAAAATCTAAAGATGTGCTAAAATTAGGTCTGTAAGTTAAAAAGTAATAATCCCTAAGGAAAATCAAGAATTTGGGAAGCTCCGATACAAATAAAGAAACAATAGAACTCGAAGGCAAAGTCATAGAAAGTTTGCCTAATGCAGTTTTTCGTGTTCAATTGGACTCTGGGCAAATCATTCTTGGTCATCTTGCTGGAAAAATGAGAATTCATAGAATTCGAGTTCTCCCAGGAGATAAAGTCCTGCTGGAAGTTACCCCTTACGATCTCTCTAAAGGCAGAATAACTCGTAGACTCAGATAGCCTTTGTTTTAATTTAATCAATTTAGCGACTGTAAAAAGGTCGCGGGAGCAATTTCTAAACCTGCTTCCTTAATTGTAGGTTCACCACTTTAATGGTAGGACCACCAAGGATCAAATATGAAAGTTCGAGCAAGTGTAAAACCAATGTGTAAGAAGTGCAAAATCGTAAAGCGATTCGGTCGTGTTTACGTTATTTGTGATGTTCCGAAGCATAAGCAACGTCAAGGTTAATTGCCTCGGCTTTTATTTTATCTATTAATTAACTAACGAAACTAGTATGGCCCGTATCGCCGGAGTAAATGTTCCGAACGAAAAAAGAATAGAAGCTTCTCTTCAATACATTTTTGGAGTTGGTGCAACTTTAGCTAAAAAAGTATTAGCAGAAACTAAAGTTAGCCCTGACATTCGTACCAAAGATCTTACTGAAGCAGATTTAAATAAACTACGTGAATTTATTGATCAAAACTTCAAAACCGAAGGTAACCTTCGCCAAGAAGTACTTTTGAACATTAAAAGACTAAAAGAAATTGGTTCTTACCGCGGTAATCGCCACAGTCGTAGTCTTCCAGTTCGTGGACAACGTACCAAGACAAACTCTCGTACTCGTCATGGCAACGTTCGCCGCACTGCAGGTTCTGGCCGTAAGAAGTCAGCAGAAAAGACCTAAACCCAGAATAATCTGAATTTAATTACTCAACTATGATAGAAGAAGAAATTACAACTCAATCTGCTGAATCTCCTGCAAGCGATGCTGTAACTACAGATGTTGCTTCCAAGATTAAGACCAGTAAGAAGAAGAAATCTAAGATCAAAATTCCAAAAGGAAAGATCTTTATTAACTCTACTTACAACAACACCATCATTGCAGCTACAGATCCACAAGGAAATGTATTCGCATGGGGTAGTGCTGGTAAAGCTGGTTTTAAAGGTTCAAAGAAATCTACTCCTTACGCTGGAGGTAAGACTATGGAAGATGTTTTGACTCGCATTAAAGATCGCGGTCTACAAGAAGTAGAAATTTTCATTAAAGGAATTGGCTCAGGCCGTGAATCTGCGATTCGCGCGCTACAAAGCTCAGGTCTTACAGTTTTGACGATTAAGGATCGCACACCTTCCCCACACGGTGGTGTTCGCCCAAAGAAGGTGCGAAGAGTTTAGCCCTTCAATAAATAATATATGAGATATACAGGACCAAAAGTTAAAAAAGCTCGACGCCTTGGAATGGCATTTACCGAGAAAGATGCACGTATTTTGCAACGCCGCCCAACACCTCCAGGTGTGCACGGTGCAAACCGCGTTCGTATTTCTGAATACGGTATGCAGCTTCGCGAAAAGCAAAAAGCTAAGATCAATTACGGTGTAGCTGAAAAGCAATTCTTGCGTTACTTCGACAAAGCCATGAACCGCCCCGGCGTGACTGGTGACTTGTTGCTACAAATGCTTGAACTGCGTTTAGACAACATCGTGTACCGCTTAGGCTTTGCTGAGACTCGCGCTCAAGCTCGTCAACTAGTAAATCATGGCTTCTTTGAAGTTAATGGTAAGCGAGTAGACATTTGTTCATTCGCGACTAAGCCAGGTGATGTAATTGCTGTTCGTGAAAACAAGCGCAAGAGCAAATACATGGAAGCCCGCAAAGAAAAGCTTAAAGGAGCTAAACTACAAGAATGGGTTGAGCTACAAGCAGCGAACTGGACTGGAAAAGTACTTTCTACACCAACTCCAGAGCAAATCGGTAACCAGATTAACACACAGTTAATCGTTGAACATTACAGTCGTATTTAATTTATCAAATCATTAATTAATTCACTGCTAGGGATCGCCTCCGCAAGAATATTGGACGTTTGAGAATAAACGAGCCTAAACCAGTGAAAGAAGGTCTATATGGAACAAATTCCATTACCAAATCAAGCCCGCGTTGAAAACGTAGGCGGCAACTCTTACGAAGTGACACTCGAACCACTTTACCCTGGTTTCGGTGTTACTATTGGAAACGCGATGCGTCGCGTGTTGCTTTCATCAATGCCAGGTGCTGCAGTTACTGCAGTAAAAATTAAATTCGTAGACCACGAATTTTCTACTGTGCCTAATGTGAAAGAAGATGTTATTCAAATCATTTTGAATCTAAAACAACTTCGTTTACGTAGTTTTTCTCGTGAACCAATTCGCTTGAGTCTAAAGGCAAAAGGCGAAGGGGTTATCACTGCTGAAATGATTGAAGGTACAGATCAAGTTGAAGTGATCAACAAAGATTTGTATATTTGTACTCTAGACAACAAGAATGCTGACCTAGACATGGAACTTATTGTTGAACAAGGTCGGGGTTATGTTCCTGTTGAATCTCGAGATTCTAGCCACAAGCTAGAAGCTGGAATGCTAGCAATCGACGCTATCTACACTCCAGTTCGTTCCGTTTACTTTGATGTTTCTAACGTTCGTGTTGGTGGAATCACTAACTTTGATAAATTAGTACTTCGCATGGAAACTGATGGTACAATTTCTGGACAAGAAGCTGTAGACATCGCCTCTCACATTTTGGTAGATCACTTTAGCATGTTGTTTAACAACGAAGGGGCTGCTCGAATCGAAATGATGGCAACACCTTTAATTGAAGAAACATCTGAAGTTAGCGAAACAACTGATGAAGCTCCAAAAGGGTTTGAAGCAACTTCTGGCACAAGCTTAGATGAATTAAATCTCTCTAACCGTGCTAAGAATGCCTTAGCAAAAGCTGGTATTGGATCAGTAGAAGCTTTGCAAGGACTAACCAACGATGAAATTTCAAATACTGCTGGATTAGGTGATAAGACCATTGCTGAAATTCTAGAAGTACTAGGCCGTAATCAATAATTATTCAATCAATAAATTCATAAAATCGCTATGAGACACTTAAAGACTAAAAAATTTGGGAAGGGAACAGACCACCGCCGCAAGCTTTTGCGTACTTTAGCTTCGTCTGCGATTTTGTATGAAAGAATTGAAACTAGCTATTCTAATGCACGCGCAGTAAAACCTTACATTGAACGCATTATTACTCGCGCTAAAGTTGACTCTTTGCACAACCGCCGCCAAATCCTTTCAAAGCTCACTAAAAATGCTGCTGCGAAAGCTTTGGAAGTATACGGACCAAAGTTTGCCAACCGCAATGGAGGCTATTTACGGTTAATTAAATTAAACGATCCAAAAGCAGGCGCTTCTAAAGCCGTTCTGGAATTTGTAGAATAGTATTTATTTTATGTTAAAGAATCAGAAAATCACATTACCGACCAAAGTTACTCGCGTTTGGCATGAAATCGATGCCTCATCTGCCCCAATGGGTCGTGTAGCAACTCAAATTGCTAACCTACT
>CAZXPB010000005.1:665-21433 GCA_964642585.1 uncultured Candidatus Saccharibacteria bacterium | reverse complement strand
ATTTTACCCCTCACATGGATATGGGTGACTTTGTTGTAGTAATTAATGTAGATAAGCTAAAATTTACTGGTCGCAAGATTGAACAAAAGAAATACTATCATCACTCTGGTTACCTTGGTGGATTGAAGACTAAGACTTTGAAAGATGAAATTATTCGTAGTCCAGAAACAGTTCTTCGCAAAGCAGTATTTTCAATGATTGATGATATCAAATTCCGCAAGACTATCCTTTCTCGTATGAAAGTAGTTAAAGGAACCTCCCACACTTACAAGATTGACAAGAAGAAAGCAGTAACCACTAACGCGAAATAATATGGCCACAGAAACTACAAAAAAACCAGCTGCTAAGAAAGCAGTAGCAAAGAAAGCTCCAGTTGCTAAGAAGCCAGCTGCTAAAAAGCCTACTTTGGTTGATGAAATCGCTCATTTGCCTGAAATTGTGACTGAAGAAGTGACAACTGCAGTAGCAACCACTTTTTCAAAACCAGAAATTGCTAAAGGACGCTATGTTTACGCAACCGGTCGTCGCAAGACTGCCGTTGCTAATGTGCGCTTGTTTGCGGGTACTGAAAAGAGTCAAGTCAACAAGAAAGATCTTACTACTTACTTCGGACAAAGTGCCCTTAGTGATTCCGCAGTAAGACCACTTGCTTTGACAGGACTTCTTGGTGACTTCTATTTCCTTGCAAGCGTAAATGGTGGGGGAATCGTTGCTCAAGCTGATGCAGTCCGTCATGGTATTGCTCAAGCTCTTGCTTCTTTGAACGCAGACATGAAAACAGTATTGAAGAAAAATGGTTTTCTAACTCGTGATGACAGAAAGAAAGAACGAAAGAAACCAGGTTTGCGCCGTGCGCGTCGTGCTCCACAGTGGGCGAAGCGTTAAATTATATTAAAAAGCTCCTCTAGAGAGGAGCTTTTTAATTAGGAAGAAATTCGCTTATTTTAGAGGAATATATCAATTTGCCTTATGTTTAAAATGGGTTTATAATAACCTTGCTTAAATAGTTAGTTAAACAAACAATAAAGTGAAAAGCTAGCTTATTCACTTTCTTATCATTAATCACAAAAACATGAAAAACTTAAATTTTTCGAATGCCCTGACACTTGTTGGTGGCTTTAGTCTGAACCGAAAATCTGCTCGAGAGTTTATGGTTCGTGGTGCTGTCGTTATGACAACACTTTCTATGGTGTTTACTCTTTTAACACCGGTTACTTTTGCAAGAGATAACGAAAATAACAACAATAATGGTAAAGGTAAATTGACTTTAATCAAACAAGTTGTTGGTGGCGAATCAGAAGTTTCTGATTGGACTTTAACCGCAACCGGTCCGCAAACAATTTCCGGAAAGACTGGAAATGAGAATGTAAAAGAAAAAGAAGTAAAGGTTGGTACATATACTCTAAGTGAATCAGGTGGACCAGAAAACTATGAATCATCAGATTGGACTTGTACAAGAAAAAACAATAACCAAACTATTTCAGTTCCAGTTACTAATGGTAATCAAGTAAATGTTGCAAAAGATCAGAAAATCACATGTACAGTGGTGAATACTTTTGTTGCTCCAGACCCTGAACCAGATCCAGATCCTTGTGATTTACAATCAAAATCTGCAAATCGTGATGATGAAGATGAAGATCAAGATGAAGAAGAACAGGACAACGAAGATAATGACGACTGTGGAGAACCTTGCGAACTCCCAAACATTGTAAACAAAGATGGTGATTGTGAAGAGCCAGAGCGCTTAGATGTCACTATTGAAAAGGTTTGGCAAACAGCTAATGGCCAAACTCTACCAGCTCCATCAAACAGTGGAGATATTACTATTCGCGTAGAATCAAGTATTGATGATGAGACTTGTGATTACAATCAAGCAGGTGATTTTGGTAAAGTAAATAATGAAGATGATGGTTGTGCAATTCGTTTCATGGAAGGCTCTAATATTGAAGTAACTGAAACAGGGATTCCGGCAGGATGGGAAGTAGACCCTACCACTGTAGGAAATAATATCATTCCAGTTTGTTCTAATGATGACGATGAAGATGAAGATTCCCAGGAATTGAAGTCTCGTGAAAACAATGAAGAAGACGAAGATGACAATGACAAATCAGATTGTACACATACTGTAATTAACAAATTAAAGACAGCTTCTGTTTGTAATACAGAACTAGTTTTAAATGGTGATTTTGAACTCCCGGAAGTAGTTGTTTCAGACAAATGGGATATTTTCCAATCTGGTACTACAGGCATGGGTTGGTCTGTTGAATGGGTCCGAAACACTGGAAATCGACCTTTCCCAGCAAACATGGAACTTCATGAAGGCGTAAATGGTTGGAATGCACACAGTAGCAATCAATATACTGAACTAGACTCCGACTGGGGTGGTCCTTCAAGCGGTCAAAGTGGTGAAGATGCTTCAGTAAAACTATATCAAGATTTAATTACTAAAGTTGGTAGCACTTACACAGTTTCTTTCTGGACATCTCCTCGTCCAAATGAATCTGCTGCAGACAACAAAATGCAAGTTACAGTTGGCTCAGTAGACGAAGTGGTTAATGAAGTTGCTGGTGGTGCAAACACTGTTTGGACTGAACATACTTATACTTTCGTTGCAACACAAGGTGTCACTCGTTTACAATTTACTGACATTGGGACAGGAAATTCACTTGGTGGATTCTTAGACGATGTTAGTGTGAAAGAAGACTGTTTGTCCGATGTCACAATTTGTAAATACGACAACTCAAAAGATAGAAACCCACTTTCAGGTTGGACTGTATTTTTGAAAGGCGACAAGCTTGAAACTGTTGCAGTAAACTCAGCTGTAATGGCTGGAGCTAATTCAACTGAAGTATTAGAACTAGGACAATCTTACCTTGTGAAAGCAAAGGGGACTTGGCAAAACCGTGGTAATGAGAATGTTGATGCAAGATTTACAACCGCAAACTCATGGTCAACTGCAGAAGAAGCTCCTTACGGTGGTTACCCAGACAATCTTTTAGAACTACAAGTAAACTCAAACTTTGTTGACTGGAGTGCTTACTCATCTGCTCACGAATACGATGTAATCGTGGCAGGTACTGGCGCAACAGCTAACTTTGGTGTCTTTGATGGAGATGTAAATACAAATGTTCAAAATCCAGGTTGGTTTGGGGACAATATTGGTTCTCTAACTGTAGATATTTTCCCAGTGTACTCTGGTGTAACTGGTGAAAATGGTTGTGTTACTTTGGAAAATGTTCCTTACGACACTTACAAACTTGAAGAAATCATGCAAGATGGTTGGGAAGATGTAAGTGGTAAAGGTGCTTCTGTAACAATTAATGATCCTATTGAAACTCCATCAGAAGATGAAGATCACAATCTTACTTTAATAAATGACTGTGTGGCTGAAGAATGTCAGGTAATTGTGCCACAACTTCACTTAATTAAAGTCGTTTGTGATTCCTTCTCAGATGTAGCTGGTAATGAAGATGCAGATGAAAATGATGAAACAGCTGATGAAAATTACACAGCGTTTAGCAACTACATGGAAGGCGCGTTTAGCCCATCCCCGTTAGTAAATGGATTTGTAAATCCTTCCGAAATTCCAACAACAGAGGCAGGATGTCACAGAAAGTCCGATTGGAATTTCACACTTTCTTCTGATCAAGGCCAAGATGCAAACTTACAGACAGTTACAACAGGTGAAAACGGAGAATACACTACTCCAATCTCAGGTGAAGGTTCAAACCTAACCCCAGCACTTCAAACGGCAATTGTTTCTGGACAATTATGGGTAAGTGAAAACACTCAAGAGGGTTACGACTTTGCTGCTCTTCGTTGTTACAACGATGCACTTTACGGAGATAACCTAGAATACATTTCTCTCGGTGATGCAGTTCCTGCAAACATCTATTGTATAGCGTACAACATCCAAGAAGTGCGACCTTGTGTTGTTGAACCAATTAGCGGAATTGTTAGTGGAATCAATACACGATTCTTGGGTCTAAAAGAGGGTTCCGTACCTACTCAATTGTTTAATCCAAATGACTACGACCAAACAGATGCAGGATTCGCTGTAGAAGTTGGTCCAACTGGTTATGCAGGTGCGTGGGACGGTGCAATATTTGCCCCAAATATGTCAACTTCCGACTTCGTTAGTAACGATGCAACTCAACCAACTTTTGGCGGTGGCACAGGCTTTGACGGATCTGTAGATTCATGGAGATTATTTAGTCATACATTTACAATTCCAGCTGGTGCAACCGGAATTTCTACTCCAGCTCTAAGATTCGCTGCAGATAACGAAGTAAGCGTATTTCTTGATGATGTCCTTGTTGGATTATCTACCAGTTTTAGTTCAATCACTTCCGTAAACCTTAACTTAACTGCAGGAACTCACACTTTGAAATTCGCTGTTAAGAACTACGCATTTGACCAGACAAATAATCCAACTGGTGTAATCTATAGCCTAGATACAATTACTTATAACTGTGATGGTGGTGATAAAGGCTTTAGGGTTCGTGGTTTAGTTTATGACGACGCAAACCAAAACAATGTTCAAGATGGTGAAGAAGGTCCAATCGAAAATATGACCGTTAAGCTTATAAAAGCAACTGATAATCCAGAATCAGATATTCTAGACGAAGAAGAAAAAGGTTCTGATCTTTCAGATGTAGATGGAAACTATCTGTTTGAAAATGTTCTCCCTGGTTGTTATATCGTGCGTGAGCTTCCGGTGGGTTATATTCAAACTGAACCCCCTGTAGTTGCTCACGAATACTACATTAGCGTAGGTGGCGCGATGTGTGATTTTGACCGTATCGACTACACTTTTATGTCAAAACTTATTAAATCCGCCCAAGCAGCTAAAGATTCTGATGTGTTTGTAGCATATAATGATGAAATCCTAAAGTTTGGAAACTTTGCTACAGATGGTGGTGGTTCAAACGGTGGTGGTAGTCGTAGCTCAGGGTCATCATCTGATGATGAAGGGCAGGTATTAGGAGACTCTACAACTGTACCAAGCGGTCAAGTACTAGGAGCTACACTTCCAGTAACAGGTAGCCCAACATGGGTACTTTTAGTAATTACTTTACTAGCAGCGCCGATGCTTTACTTCCGCAAAATCGCTATAAAGTAGCAAATTCACAAGTAAACTGATAAAATAAAACTACCCTTAATCGGGTAGTTTTATTATGAAATACTTTAATTCAAAATTAGTTAAGGCGGTAGCGCTCTTGGTGTTATTTGTAGTCATAGTGTATGTTGCTATGAATGCTACTTACTTTTTTAAGCAAATCAATTTTTACTTGAACAAACCTCAAATTTCAGAGAATCAAAATCCTCCTTCAGGAACTGAAGAAAAAGGGGAACCAAACAAAATAAATATTCCCAGTTTAGGTATCACTGCTCCAATAGTTGAAGCACAAATTTCAGAAGGGCAGAAATCCAGTACCGAAAAAGATTTTCAAGAAGCATTAAAAACTGGTGTGGTGCATTACCCTGGAACTGCAGATGCAGGACAATTAGGGAACGCATACTATTTTGGTCACTCATCGGACTTAGCGTTAAAAGGAGGGGACTATAAGACAGTGTTTGCGTTGCTCCCACACATCGAAAAAGGCGCAGAGATCATCGTTTCTAACCAAGAAGGGCAGATGTTCCGTTATATTGTGACAGACAGTTTTGTGGCCGCTAGTACTGATGTGCATTTGTTAGATCAAAAAGAATACAAAGAAAAACTTCTAACTTTACAAACTTCGTACCCTATTGGCACAGCACTAAAGCGGTGGATTGTAACTGCCAAGCTTAAAGAATAATGGCTTATTTAAGCGATAATTTACTTTGCCAAACAATTTTTGTTTGTTTTTCTTAGGAAAAGTATTGACAAGATTCAAAAAAACCTTGATTTTACTAAGGAATTTGTATATTATGAATTCGTAATCACTTTTTCCAAAAGGAAAATCAAATTAACAAATCCTGAGCCTTAAGGCTTGAGATTTAAGGATACAAACATGACTAAGTCAGAGACTTTGCAAACCTTGGCGGAAACAACCGGCAAGACAAAAAAAGAAGTAGCAGAAATGCTAGATGCTATCGTAGCACTTGCTTACAAAGAAACTAAGAAGAGTGGTGAATTCACACTTCCTGGTCTAGGTAAGCTAAAGAAGAAGCACCGTGATGCTCGTATGGGTCGTAACCCAGCAACTGGCGCTACTATCTCTATCCCAGCTAAGACTGTTGTTAAATTCACAGTTGCTAAAGCTGCAAAGGACTCTATTCTTTAATTCAAAGTTTAGTTTATATAAAAACTCCCAAGTGTTTACTTGGGAGTTTTTTAATATTGGATTTTTATAATTTTGGGGGAGCAGTGTCTGAAACTTCGTTTGGATTAGCGAGAACCTCATTTACTTTTTTCAAAATCTCCTCAGTAGTAAAGTATGCTTTTACTAAATAAGCTTGAACATGAAGAGCTTTGGTTTTGAGAATGTCTTTATTGCTCCATAAGTTAGAAAGTACAATGATTGGAGTTGTAGCAATTACTTTGTCTGGGTGCTTTCTGATTTGTTCAAGCACTTGAAAGCCGTCTACTTCGGGAAGCATTAGATCCAACAAGACAATACCAGGTTTTTCTGCAATAATCAGGTCAATTCCTTGCTGGCCATCTGTCGCTTCTTTGACGATAAAACCATTGCCCGCTAGTTTGTGGACAACAATATCGCGCATCGCTGCGTCATCTTCAATAATCACTATAGTGATTTGTTTTTGTGGACTATCAGACATTTTGTTTCAAGGTGTAGACCGATATTAGTACGATCACCTTCCGTACTTAAATTATGACGGATTTCTACAAATAGTATAGCATATTTTTTGAGAGTCAAATTGCTTTGGGTCAAATTTTACAGTATAATTAAAACATGAATTGGTTTTTAATCGCGCTCATCAACCCGGTTGCACATGCTTTCGTAAACCACTTTGATAAATACCTACTTTCTAAATATGTAAAAGGGGGGACAGTCGGGGCTTTAATATTATTCTCGGCTCTTTTTGCTGTTGTTGCCTTACCGATCATCTTATTTATTAAACCTGACGTAGTATCTACGGTGTCCTTAATGCAAGCTGTAATCCTAATGGTAAATGGCGCGTTCCTTACATTAGGTATCATTTTGTATTTGTATGCAATAGATAGTGACGAAGCCTCATATGTGGCTCCGTTCATGCAGTTTTATCCTGTTTTTGGATACTTGTTGGGTTTTTTCTTTTTAAAAGAAGTTTTAAATTTAAATCAAATTTTAGCTGCCTTGTTAATCCTAGGTGGTAGTCTACTGCTTTCTATCGAGCTAACAGCAGGTAAGAAGAAATTTAAGACTAAGTTACTGTTCTTGATGATTGGAGCTTGTTTTTTCTACTCTATTAATGCTGTTATTTTTAAATCTATTGCGGTAGACCAAGGTTTTTTAAATTCCTTATTTTGGGATTTAAGCGGTAAGTTTTTATTTGGTGTGATTTTGTTTTTTTCTATCAAATCATATAGAGTAGAATTTGTTAATATGATTAAGAACAATGGCTTTACTGTGATTGCTTTGAATATCATCAATGAGATTATAGGTTTAGTAGGGGAATTAGCGACAGTTTTCGCTGTTTTATTTGCCCCAGTTGCACTAGTACAATCTATTACAGGGCTTCAACCCTTATTTGTGTTGATTTTTGGAATATTTTTGACTTTGACTTTCCCAAAATTTGTTCAAGAATCACTTTTGAAAAAACATTTGATTCAAAAAATCGTAGGGGTTGTAGTGGTCACGGTTGGTGTATTTCTATTAGATTTTTACAGTTAAATTTATTATGTTACCAAAATTCCCCGAATTTAAAAAACTTGAGCTTTCTGACCGAGCGGAGATTGAAAATATTACAAAAGACTTTGCCCCGTACTCAGATTTTAATTTTGAGAGTATGTGGTCTTGGGATGTTTCTGGTAATTTTAAAGTGTCCAAATTAAATGGTAATTTGGTGGTGGTTTTAGCCGAACATTTTTCTGATAACCCTTTGATTTCATTCCTTGGTGAGAATGAAATAAACGAATCACTTAACATTTTGTTTGAGTATTTGCTTCTAAATCCAGAGTACGGGACAGAATTAAAACTGGTTCCTGAAGTTGTGCTCAAAACGATTGATTTCTCAAAATTTATCATTGAGATTGATTTAAGCAATTATGATTATATCTATGAAACTAATCATCTAGCTCATTATGATGGTAATAGTTACCACTCAAAACGCAAATTTTTAAATAGGTTTATAAAAAATTATCCTAATCACCAGTTCAAAATTTTAGATGCCAATGATTCAGAAATTCAAAAACAATTATTTGAGGTTTCTGAACTTTGGGTAAATAATAAATCATCAGTTGATGAAAGCTTGAATTTTAAGAAAGAGTTGAAAGCCATTAAACGTTTCTTGGGGGCTAAATTTTCGGAAAATTTTTGCTTTGGAGTTTATGTCTCAGAAAAATTAATAGGTTACCAGTTATTTACTTTTACTAAAGATAGTTATGCTATTTGCCATTTTGGAAAAACTGACACAAGTTACAGTGGGGCTTTTGAATTTATGATGAATCAAAGCGCTACGACGTTATTACAAAAAAACATAAAGTTTATGAATACTGAGGAAGATTTAGGTCTGCCATACTTGAGGCAGTCAAAAAACTCCTATCGTCCAAGCACTTTCCTTAGGAAATACACGATCAAAAAATTTTAAAATTATGTTATAATAAGACAAAAGAAATAACTTAATTCTTATGTTTGCCTACTTTTCAGAACAATTTAAACAAAATCATGCCTTTAAGTTAGTTTTGGTGTTGTTTAGTGCCCTTGTCTTATGGTGGATAACTATTTTTGCGCGGGGACTTACATCGGGTCTTGAAAATGATTTATTCACTCTAGCTTACCCTTTCCTAGCCGTAATTGGAGGAGTTGTAAGTTGGTCATATGCTAAAAAATGGGGTGGATTTAAAAGCACTTTAGGTTCTGCAATCTCAATGTTGTCATTGGGTTTGCTTGCTCAATTTTTTGGACAAATTTTATATAATTATTATATTTTTATTCTAAATGTCGAAGTACCATATCCCTCAATCGGAGATATAAGCTACTTCGCCAGTGTAATTTTTTATATAATTGGTACATATCAGCTTGCTAAGGTCAGTGGAATAAAATTATCTGTGAAATCATTGAAGGGGAAGTTTCAAGCTTTCTTTATCCCTTTAGTGATTCTTGGGTTATCTTATGCGTTGCTTCTAAAAGGGTATGAATTTGATTTTTCTAACAAAGTGATCATATTTTTAGATTTTGGTTTTCCTATTGGTCAAGTAATCTTCGTTTCCATCGCTTTACTGGCTTTGTTAATTTCAAAAGATATCTTAGGTGGTATGATGAGAAAGCCAATCATGCTTTTAATTTCTGCTTTGATCTTTCAATATATAGCAGATTTTGCTTTTTCCTATCAATTTGCGCACGGTACTGTGTACACCGGTGACTATCTAGACCTTCTCTACTGTATTTCATATTTCCTCATGGCAATATCACTATTCTCCATAGGTAATATGTTCTATAAAGTGCAAGAAAGTTAATTAAATAGAATGACTTCAACACTTACTACAACTATGACTATTTTCAACCAAATCTCTCTTCGGATAATTAAAGAGCAAGAGCTTGTAATTGGTCCGGTGGCTTGGGATGAAGCACGAAAAGTGCAAGGTTTTAAAGTGCTAGATCAATCAAAAGATGAAGTGGCCATTGAAGGTGACCCAGCAGAAGTCCTGAACAAATTAGTTGCCCAATATTCTCGTTTGTTCGGCCAAGTTTCTAAAGAAGTTTGTAAACAAGCTGTTCAAGATTTAATCGCCGAACTTCCACAAGACCAAGTTCCAGATAGTCTTCAATAAACACAAATAAAAATGCCCAAAGCGAATGCTGCGAGCAATAGCGCTGAGTTACAAGAGCTTAACCAAGAGATCTATAAACACAGTCTTGAGCTTGCGGTTGTAAATAAAACGCTTTCGCTTTTGCGAAAGCTTTATCAGGTTAGTCTGCTGACTTTAGACCCTGCAGCTATTTCGGAGCAAATCTCTGAAACAGTTCGGGTTGATTTAAATTTAGAAACAGTTGGCATTTTCCTTATTGATGAAGAAAAAGATACTCTTCAGCCTTTTAAATTTTCTCAATCCGAGCGGTTTTCTCTAGTTCTAAAGAAGCAGAAAGTAGATTTGGAGAAGCTGCCAATTTTAGATTTTAGCAAACAAAAGACTACTAAAAAAGTGGTTGTGGATAAGGAACCTGTGGTTACTAATGCTCTAGAAGATGTTTGGGGAAAATTGATTGATTCAAAAGCGCTAACTATAATTTCCACAGATTCTCACATCAAAACCATCCTGCTTTACCCTCTTGAGACTCAAGACCAGGTTATTGGGATGTTACTTCTTGGCCTTAACCGAGTCTACGAAACTCTCAGTGATTTTGAAAAAGACGCGATCAAAAGCTTGATTAACGTAGTGGCCGTTGCTTTAGACAAAGCTCTTTTGTATGAAAAACTAAAAGTGGCTAATGAACAGCTGAAAGCGCTAGACAAAGCGCGTGCGGAATTCATCTCTATTGCTAGCCATCAACTGAGAACTCCTCCAGCGACCATAAAATGGTACTTAGGAGCTATTTTAAGCGGTGACTTTGGGGTTTTATCTGATGACCTGAAAGCTGCCATATCTAGAACCAATGTCACAAATGAAGCTCAGATTGCTACAATTGACGACTTGTTAAATGCCTCGCGCATTGAAAGAGGGAAGTTAGAATTCTTCTTCGAAGAATATCCGCTTGAACCAGTTGTTGCCACGCTTGTTGAGCAAATGGTACCGCTTGCAGCACTTAAAAAACTGGAATTGCAGTATGTGAAGCCGTCTACAGTTTTCCCTAATATTTTAATGGATAAGGAAAAGATCCGGCAGGTGATTAATAACATGATAGATAACGCCATTAAGTATTCCAAAACAGGGGTTGTAAAAGTGGGCTTAAAACAGGTAGATGATAATCTGGTGGTAAGCGTGACTGATAATGGCAAAGGGATATCCACAGATGAGTTAAAGACACTTTTCCAGAAATATTCTCGTGGTCACGACTCGGTAACCCATGCCACCGGTTTAGGACTCGGAATGTACGTTGCAAAAGTCATTGTAGAGCAGCATAATGGCAAAATTTGGGCCGAAAGCCCTGGTGTTGGACTTGGTTCCACCTTTTACTTTTCTTTGCCAATACACAGCGAATTACAAGCGACCACAGTTGACCTGGCTGCTTGATTATGATCTTGACACAGAATTTGTTTGACACCTTAAAAACTGCTATAATTACAGTATATGAATCTGGCTTTCAAACAGGCATGTGATGAATATCAAATCAATTTAATTCTTGTTGCATAAGACGCATTTTTTGCGTCTTTTTTGTATTATTAACCCGGTCGTGGTCGATCGATTACCGGAAACCAAACTAAAATTCGGACAAAGCAATCAAGCTAAGTCCTAAAAGGAAAAAATATGATCACAAACAACTACAGCGACTATACAGACGTTGTACAAAACTCTTTTACTAATCTTTACGATCAGGTAATTATTTATCTACCAGGTCTAATTGCAGCTTTAATTGTCCTCCTTTTGGGTTGGATCATTGGTCTGTTCTTAGGCAACATCATTATGAAAGGTTTAAAATCTCTTGGTGTAGATAGCCTGGGCGATCAAATGGGGTTGAAGAGACTATCTGAACGAAGTGGGCATGATATTAAAATCTCTCACTTCATTCAGTGGATAATCAAATGGTTCTTTATTCTAACCAGTATTATTGCCGCAGCTGATATTCTAGGTTTAGATACCGTGAGTAACTTCTTTTACTCAGATGTCTTAGGATATGCAGGCCATGTAATTATTGCCGTTGCAATTATGTTACTTGGTATACTCGCAGCTAATTTCCTAGCAGATATCGTAGAAGGAACAGTGCGCGCTGGTGGATTTACTACCGCTCGTGCCCTCGCTTCTATTACTCGTTGGGCAATTACACTTTTTGCAGTTATCGCTGCTCTTTCTGAGCTTCAAATTGCACAAAGCTTCTTAAATAATCTTTTCTTAGCCATCATCGCAATGCTTGCGTTGGCTGGTGGTTTGGCTTTCGGACTTGGTGGCAAAGACCATGCTCGCAAAGTTCTAGATTATGTTGAAAAAGGTTTAGAGCGCAAATAATAAAAAAAAACAAAATCATAAACATTATAACCCCTCGCAAGAGGGGTTTATGATATACTGAAAACATGATAAAAAAAGCGATTTCTATTGGATTTATAGTCATTCTGGCCGTAAGCTTGCTGGGAACATGGCAGATCTATCGTTACTATAAAAATAACCAAGCAGAGCGCGTTGCTCGTATGCAAGCACAAGCTGCAGAAGTTAAAGTGACCGTAATTGAAGGCTGGTCTGTGGTTCAAATCGCTCAGTATTTTGAAGATGAGGGATTATTTTCAAAGTCAGAATTTCTGAAGGCAGTAGAAAAGTACGATACCTCCAAATTCCCGCTGACTGAAAATAAAAACTCCAAGCAACCCTTAGAAGGTTTCCTTTTCCCAGACACTTACCGGTTTGCTAAAACTTCTACCCCAGAAGAGGTGATTACTAAGATGCTTGATAATTTTACAAATCGCGTAACAGGTCTTCCTGGTGTGAGTTTACAGGCTGTGGTTGATGAAACTAAATACAATGGGCTTACTTTTGCTGAAATAATTACCTTAGCTTCCATTATTGAAAAAGAGAGTGGGGGAAAGGGTTCTGTTGATGGCGCGTTGTCACTGCAAGATGAACGCAATTTAGTGGCGGGCGTGTTTTATAACCGTTTAAAGATTGGTCAGGCTCTTGAAAGTGATGCCACCGTAAATTACATTACTGGTAAAGATACCCCAGCTGTGAGTGGGCAAGATCTAGCTGTGAATTCTCCGTACAATACTTACAAGTTTGCAGGACTTCCTCCAGGACCAATTTGTAACCCTTCTTTGGGGAGCATTAAAGCGGCGTTAAATCCAGCCACTACAGACTATTTTTACTTTTTACATAAGCAGCCCTCTGGTAAAGTCGATTTTAGTAAAACTTTTAATGAGCATAGGAGTAAAAAATAATGAGAAATTTATTACTTCATTACCAGCCGATGGTTTCGCTTTCAAACAATAAAATTGTTGGGGCAGAAGCTTTGGTGCGAAAAGAAACAAAAGCCAAAGGGTTAACTTTGCCAGGGTCTTTCATTCCGCAAGCGGAGAAGTCTGGAAAAATTATTGCCATTGGCCATTGGGTGCTAGAAGAAGTTTGTAGACAAATTATTGAATGGAAAGAGGCGGGTTTGACCATCACTCCAATTGCAATCAACGTTTCACCACCAGAACTATTTCATGACAAATTTGTCAGTAATCTCAAAAAAGTTACTACCAAATATAAAATCGCCCCCGAACTTATTAAGATTGAGCTCACAGAAACTTTTCCTGTTGAAGACATAGAGAAAGCAGCTAAGATTTTGGGGAAAGTGAAAGAACTGGGGCACATAATTCTAATTGACGATTTTGGGACAGGCTACGCATCTTTAAAGTATCTTACCTTTTTACCAATCGATGCAGTAAAAATTGATCGGATGTTCATCCAAGATATTCCCAAGAGCCTGCCCGATGCTGCTATAGTTTCTGCAGTGGCGACACTGGCACATCAATTAAAAATAAAGTTAGTAGTGGAAGGGGTAGAACGAAAAACCCAACTTCATTTTCTCAAAGCAGTTGGGTGTCACTATGCACAGGGAAATTTTTTCTACAAACCACTAAGTAGCGAAGCTTTTGCAAAGCTCTTGCAGAAAAGATAGTTTCGCTAACTTTTTAGGATGACAAATTTTAAGACAAAACTGATCCGTCGAAATCTGCTCTTCCATTGACAAAATCCCGCATATTTGTGGGATTTTTTCCTTCTAGTTGCACTTCTAGTAATAGCAGTGCTGAACTTTGACCACAAGTTACAAAAGCTAAGTTATCTAAAACAGTCACAGTGCCAACTGGTTTAGTGAGAATCTCTAGGTTTGGTAATTGCTCTGGTTCAAGAACAATGCAATCTAAAATTTTTAATTTAAGTTCACCGCTGTTAGTAGAAGAAGTGGTGTAAATTCCTGGCCAAGGAGTGTAAGCTCTCCACATGTTGCGAATATGGCTGGCTGAATTGCTCCAATCAATTTTTCCATCTTCTTTTTTGATAAGTTTTGCAGAAGTCGCTTCATCGTGATTTTGTTCTTGGGGTTTGAGTTTTCCAGACTGGTAATCTGGCAATATGCGAATGAGCATTTCAGCTGAGAGCGCTGCAAGTTCTCCGGCCAGTGAGTCAAAAGTATCCTCGCTATCAATTTTAAATTCTGCTTGCGCTAAGATGGGACCATGGTCTACTAGTTCATCTAGTACAAATATTGTTGTACCAGTTTTTTCCTCGCCATTGAGTAGTGCATACTGGATTGGTGCTGCGCCGCGGTACTTCGGGAGCAAAGAAAAATGGACATTCAAAGTTTTTAGTGGGGGAATGTTTAGTAGGTCTAGTGGTAAGATTTTCCCATACGAAACAACAATGAAAATATCTGCGTTAAGACTTCTCAGTTTTTCTAAAAATTCTGGGTTGTCTTTAACACGCGCCGGTTTCTCCACAGTCAAACCACGCGCCTCTGCAAATTCGGAAATAGGGCTTTGAGTCAAAACTTGTTTGCGCCCAACCGGCGCGTCAGGGCTAGTGACGACTAAAGCAATTTCGTGTTCTTTTCCGCCACCTGCTTCAAGTAAGGCGTTGAGAATAGGTAATCCAACTTCCGATGTTCCAAAAAATACTATTTTCATTACTTTAAAACTTTAATTACTTTTTCATTGCCTTTAGTAGCGCGCGTAAAACTTCTGCCTGATACAAACAATCACCTACAGCATTATGTCTGCCCGCCATTCGCTTTACCCCAAGCAAGTCGGCAATATCTTCCATAGAAAATCCAAGATGACGTTTCCTATTAGTCAGTTTTTTATGCATTGCCATGTAGGTATAGCACAAAGGCCAAATGTCAAAGGTGTGATAGTCAAAGGGAAATTTAATTTTCGTTGCGCGGTATGCATCTCCTAGAAAGAGAACATCTAATCTACCACCATAAACAGTGGGGGTTAATTTCCCCGAAAAAGTTTTGTTAAATTTTTGCAGGACTTGTTTGATGTTGGGCGCATCTTTCACATTATCCCAACTGATGTTATTAATTGCCATAGCCTCTGGGTCACGGTTTTTCCAATTTTGAGGCTTTACATATGTTGAAAAAGTCTCTTTGGTTTTTAAAGTTTTTTTGTCTAGCACTATGGCTGCGATTTGGATGATTTCATGTTTGGCTGGATTAATTCCCGTAAACTCTAAATCCATCATCAGAAGATCGTGTTTGAACATGTTTGTTAAATTTAGTTGAGCGTAAGTGGTATAAAATTTATCCTGCAACAATGCGCCTGAAAACTTCACTAGACAATCTTGCTTTCTCAAGAGCATCGTGAGGGTTTGTTTGTTTTAAATTGAAATGTTGAAAGAGAGTTTGCATGGTTGGCATCTTTTTAACCCCGTAGTGAAGAGTGTAAATATATCCAAGGGTCCACAGGTCGATGACATGCGAATCGTACTCATAAGGTAAAAATGTTTTTTTAAAAGCTTGTCTCAAAAATTGCACATTAGTTACAGAATGACTGGCAAGTAGTGCATTGGTGCCTAGCTTAGCAGTAAATTCTCTAATCACATCGTGGATCTTAGGGCTTTTTTGCAAGGTTTCAAATGGAATTTTGAGGAGGTCTGCGTGTTGAGCAATGGTGTTATCTAAAAAACTTACTTTGATGTAAGAATTAAAAAAGTTTTTTTCCAGCAAATTATCTTTATCTAACAGAACTGCGGACAGTTGTATGATTGAGTCTCTATCAATGTTTTGGCCGGTTGTTTCGATTTGAAAAAGCAAAATGTCTTTTATGAATTTCATCTCTTTGCCTCAACTTTCACTCCAAAATTAGGGAGTAAGTCTTCCCCAGTTGTGATAGACTCAAATTTATCTGCAATTAAAATGTTATGTAGATGATCAATCTCGTGTTGAAGTACGCGAGCTAAAAATGTATCATCGGTAATAACAAATTTTTCGCCATTTAAATTGAAAGCTTCCACAGTGATTTTTTTGGGGCGCTTGACCATACCAAATACACCTGGCAGAGAGAGGCATCCTTCTTCAACCTCATCGGTAGCTTTGCTGACTTTGGTAATCTTTGGATTGATAATCACAAATGGGGGAACACCAGCTTCTTCTAAATAGATTAAAGCCATATTTAAACTTTTACTGACCTGTGTTGCAGCAAGCCCAACTCCATTTGCTGAGATACAGGTATCAAGCATGTTTTTGACGAGCCTGGCATGGTCTTTAGTAATAGGAAATTTTAAGTCAGAGACTGGACTGCGCAACACTTTGGCTGGCAATTTTGCAATTGGTAAAATCATTTATGCGATTCGTTATATTTTTTGATTAAATAGGAAAACAACTTACCCTTATTTTGGACTTTGGGATTTTCTAAAACTTCTCCAGCAATCTTGTTCAGAACATCCGGTGAATAGGTCACAGCCATTTTTAGATATAATCCAAAATGCGCGCGATCGTTCATCTTGGTTGCTAATTCATCTGCAAGTAGGTGAGCAGCAGAGTGGAGGTGGGGATTGCGTTTCTTGGCGATTTTATGGCTGTTGGCCATATCTTTAAGTGAATCCATATATGTATTATAGCGAAATTGGCTTAAAAATGCTAAAAAAGCTATAATTAATAGGCAATGCGTATTAAATTTACTATTTTATTTATTGTTATTTTAGCTGCGACCGCAGCTATTGTTGAAGGAGTTCCACAAAAAGCGATGGATTGGTTTCAAGGTATTTCGACTTCTTCCAGTCACGAAAATCTTTCTGGGCTGTTGCGTGGTTCTTTAGAATCTTTTGCTGGGTCAAATTTGACCAGTGAAGGAATTGTCACTTGGACAAATAATCAGCGGGAACAACAAGGTCAAACCGCTCTTCATAATAATCTCGCTCTCCAAAAAGCTGCGGAAGCAAAATTAGATGATATGTTTACGAAACAGTATTTTGAACATGAGTCACCAGATGGTAAAATGCCAAGCGATATCATTAAAACCGCAGGCTATGCATATTTGGTAGTTGGAGAAAATTTAGCTCTAGGTAATTTTAAAAATGATGAAATTTTAGTTCAGGCATGGATGGACAGTCCAGGTCACCGAGCAAACATTTTGAATTCTAAATTTCAGGAGATTGGAGTAGCGGCCCGTAAAGGCACTTTTGAAGGCAAAGATGTTTGGTTGGCTGTGCAAGAATTCGGTTCCCCGTTGTCTAGCTGTCCAAGTCCTGGCAGTAATTTGAAAGATGAGTTAAGTGCCAACCGAGCAACCTTGGCAGATTTACAGAATCAAATTAAAGCCCAAAAGGCTATTATTGATGCTAACAAATTTAAAACTGAAGCAGAGTATAATCAAGCTATCGCAAATTATAATGCGCTAGTGCGCCGGTCAAATTCCCTCGGTGAGGAAACAGCAGGGCAAGTAGAAAGGTACAATGAAAGCGTAAATGATTTTAATGCTTGTCTGGAAAGTAATACTTAGATGTCCGAACAAACAATTCCTAAAATCGATGTAGCTGGTTTAAAGATCAGTTCAGTTAAAAAAACTGAACTACTTTCTGCTATCTCTGCACGAATTAAGTCTAATCACAAGACATTTGTCTGCACGCCGTATTCAGAATTTCTACACGCTACTTTCATCAAGCCAGAATTTCGTGATGTGTTAAACAGTGCCGATTTTGCTATTGCTGACGGGATTGGGATTCTATGGGCAAGGTATTTCCTCTCCATCCCAATGTTCTTTAAAAGATACTATTTGAGCATTGTAGAGAGCTGGGTTCAAGTGGCCTGGACTGGCGCAACTATTTTACTTAATCCAAAACGATTGTATCAAAATGGCATCCCAGAAAAAATCGTGGGCGCAGATTTCGCGTGGGATTTAGCTAGACTCGCTGCTGAAAATAACTTTTCACTTTATCTACTGGGGGGAATGGGGGATGTACCAGAAGTAACTTCCAAAGTTTTGAAAAATAATTTTCCAAATTTAAATATTGTTGGCGCTTCTAATAAAGACATGAATGATGAGTCTATTTTTGAAGATTTAAATTTAGTGAAACCTGATATGCTTTTTGTAGCGTTTAAAGCGCAAACAGCTGAAGAGTGGATTGTCTCTAATTTAGAAAATTTACCAGTAAAATTTGTAATTGCTTTGGGTGGAACTTTTGATTACATTGCTGGCAAGAAGAAACAGCCTCCACGCTTCGTGCGCAATGCGGGTCTCGAGTGGTTGTATAGATTGATTACCCAACCATCGCGCGTGCATAGAATTTTTAATGCCACGTGGGGTTTAGTGCTCGGTCTCGTCAGATATAAAGTTTTTGATAACGCTGGTTTCAGAGCAAACGGTGTAGCAGTGGTTGTTAATAGTGAAGGAAAAATTTTGTTGTGTAAACGAGTGCCTAGTTATTCAAAATCAAATCCTAAAATATTTTTTGAAGACTACTGGCAATTTCCTCAAGGTGGTTTAGATAAAAATGAGAATCATGTGTTTGGAGCACAGAGAGAACTTCGTGAAGAAACCGGGATTAGTTCAGTAGAAGTTTTAGGAGAAGCAAGATTTAAAAATTCTTATCTTTGGAACAATCCCACTCGTAAACTATTTAGATTTAAAACTTATCATTTCAAAGGACAAATTCAAGATACAGTTTTCTTTAAATTTGTTGGTGAAGAATCAGAAATTAAATTAGATCAAAGAGAATTATTGACTTACGAGTGGTTATCTCCCCAAGAAGTACTGAAAAAGATAGCGCCAGAGCGAGTATTCCATGCCGAAAAAGTCCTTGCTGAACTAGAGAAAATTCAACTATAATTCATTTAATATGACCCATTCAAACAAATCAATCCGCACTCGTTTTGCCCCAAGTCCAACAGGGTTCGTTCACATCGGCAGTCTGCGCACTGCTCTGTTCGCTTTTCTATTTGCTCGTCACAATGATGGCGTTAACGTCCTTCGAGTTGAAGATACCGATCAATCCCGTTTAGTAGATGGCGCAGTTGAGAACATGATCAAAGTCCTTGCTCAGCTTGGAGTTGAATTTGATGAAGGTCCATTCTTAAACGAAGCAGGAACTCTGTCCGAAAAAGGTGAGTTTGGTCCTTATACTCAATCAGCACGACTGGACATCTATAAACAACATGTTCAAACTTTGCTAGATAGCAAAAAGGCTTATTATTGTTTTTGTAGCTCTGAAAGACTAGATGAACTACGAAAAGAACAAGTTGCACTCAAGCAGCCGCCGATGTATGACAGACATTGCCGTAACTTAAGCGAAGAAGAATTGTCTGCGAAACAAACAGAATTTGCTGAAGCTGGAAAAAATCCAGTGGTGCGTTTTGCAATCCCTCAAGAGGGCGTCACTGTTGTTACAGACTTGGTGTTTGGTGAAATCAGCTACAAGAATGAAGTGTTAGATGATCAAGTTTTGTTAAAGTCAGATGGGTTCCCGACCTATCATTTAGCAGTTGTAGTGGATGACCATTTAATGCAAATTTCTCATGTTGTGCGTGGAGAAGATTGGGTACCATCTACCCCAAAGCATGTATTGCTTTACCAAGCTTTTGGTTGGGAAGTGCCTGTTTTTGCCCATTTGCCGTTAATTCTAAACCAAGATAAATCTAAGCTTTCTAAACGCCAAGGCGATGTTGCTGTAGAAGATTTTTTACAAAAAGGTTACTTGCCGGAAGCTTTTGTGAACTTTGTTGCATTCTTAGGGTGGAATCCAAAAACTGAACAAGAAATTTTCTCATTACAAGATTTAATAGCAGAGTTTGATTTAAAAAATGTAAATAAATCTGGCGCAGTTTTTGATAACAACAAACTAGATTGGATGAACAGTGAATACATCCGTACTAAAACTGCGAGCGAATTAGTTTCGCTTTGCAAACCATTTTGGCCAGAAGCAGAAAACGAACAGAATGAAAACTATTTAGAAGCAATTGTTGAACTTGAAAAAGATAGATTGAAAAAACTGTCAGAAATCTCAGAGCGCACTCGTTACTTTTTCCAGACCCCAGAGTTAGATGCCCAAATGTTAGTTTGGAAAAAGTCTGATGCTGCTACCACCAAACAAATGCTCCACCTACTTGCTGACCTTGTAAGAATTACAGATGATGAAACTTTAACTTCTATTTCCAAACTGGAAGAAACTGTGAAAGCGTTTATTGTTGAGCATGAGTTAGACAATGGTACAGTGCTTTGGCCGCTTAGAGTTGCTATGACAGGCCTTGAAAAAAGCCCAAATCCTTTTGAGGTTACAGCTGTTTTGGCGCAAGGGAAGGGGAGAGAAGAAGTCTCTGCCAGACTAGATGCCGCAATTTTGAAATTGACCTAAGAATGTGATATAATAAGTGTAATGCTTATTAGTCCATTAGAAACTAAAACTACTTTAAAAATCGCTGGAATAGCCGCACTTGCAGGAATTGCAATTGTTGGGATTTTTGCGTTTTCCGTAATAAAATACACAAATAATGCGCAAGCAATTACGAATCCCCGTAACGATTTAAATGAAAAACTTCAGAAACTTCAACAGCAGA
>CAZXPB010000005.1:0-655 GCA_964642585.1 uncultured Candidatus Saccharibacteria bacterium | reverse complement strand
GCAGTCAATCGGTCAAACTCGTAAACAAAGTGCGACTTTGCAAAATGAAATCAGTATTTACGACAACCAAATGGCTTCTTTGGAGCTCCAAATTCAAGCTACTCAAACCCAAACTGAAGATACAAATCTACAGATTGAAGAACTCCAAACCCAAATTGATCGTCGTCGGGTAGAGATTGAAGAAAATAAAGTTATCTTGGGGCAAATTATTCGTCAGCTTTCAGAATTAGACGAAAATTCATTTTTAAATATTGGTTTAGGCACAGATAATTTTTCAGCGTTTTTGGATCAAGTTCAGTACAACAGAAGTATTCAACAACAGGTCTATTCTTTGGTATCAAAAATTAAAGAGATTAAAGCAAAGCTTGAAACTCAGCAAGCTGATTTGAAAAAATCATTAGAAAAACTCAAGCAACTGGGTGAGCAACTAAAAATAGCTGAGCAAGCTTTAAATGAAGACAGACAAGCAAAAGCAAACCTCCTTGCTCAAACTAAGGGTTCTGAAAAAAATTATCAGAAGCTTTTGGCGGTGAGTAAAAATGAAGAAGATAAAGTACAACAAGAACTGTACGATTTAGACAACGCTGCGAGAGGTCGGGCAGGTAATCCAAGTATCTCTGCTAAAAAAGGTGTGTTAGCGTGGCCGATGGATGGC
>CAZXPB010000004.1:24777-38707 GCA_964642585.1 uncultured Candidatus Saccharibacteria bacterium | reverse complement strand
AAATGCTCATCACTCACTTTTTACCAGGACAAGAAGAGCTCAATTACGCGTATCTTACCAATCATAAACTGATGCATCCGACCCCAAGCCCCCTCAATGCCAAAACTCTCGCTCAGGAAACCATTAATATTATAGAAGGAAAAATAAGAGTAGAAACATCAAATTCTATGGAAATAACACAGAAAAACAATGAAGGAGCGATACTAATAGAAAGTATAAAAAAGTTGTTCCACACTGTTTGACGAGCTCATTTCTTTCAGTTAGTATGAGACAAAGACCAACTAACTGACCCGCAAGGGACATACGGGAAAATACCATGCCACGAAAAGAAAAATCATTTTTTGGAAAGATTATGGGAGGGGATGTTTCTGAGGTAGCAATTGCTGATGAAGAAGATGTACTTGAAGAAGCAGTTGTGGACGAAGAAGAACTAGAAGACGATGATGACTATGAAGAGGAAGAAGAAGTTGAAGTTCCAGAAGTAGTCGCTGTCGAATACGAGGAAGAAGAAGAAACAGAAATCCCAGTACAAAGCTCCAATGAAGAGTCAGAACCAGTATCTGTAGCCAATAGCGCAGTGAGCGCTAAAGACGAAGAATGGATGAACGACTATGAAGGTGCTTTGAACATCGACATGTATCAGACTAAGGATAATGTCATTATTAAATCGACTATTGCAGGTGTCCGCCCAGATGATATTGATATTACAGTTGCTAACGACATGGTTACAATTAAGGGATCTCGTTCTAGAGAAGAAAAGATTTCTCAAGACGACTATTTCTACCAAGAATGTTACTGGGGAAGTTTCTCTCGCAGTGTCATTGTTCCAGTAGACATTGATAGTGAAGAGATAGAAGCAGACTTAAAAGATGGAATCCTAACAATAATCATTCCAAAAGCTGCAAAAGCAAAGACCAAGAAAGTAAAAGTAAAAGGATTATAGAAAGCAAAAGCCACTCAAAAGAGTGGCTTTTAAATAATGCCTAAAAAATGCTATAATTTAGATTGAATTAAACGAAATACATGGGCCGACACAAAAAATCACAAAAAAATGACGAATCCTCGTCAATTCTGAAATCCATCCCAAAACCACAATTAGATTTAGCTTCTGAGACTAAGCGGGGAATCGCAGTAGTCGTATTCCTAATCCTTGCCGGAGTTACTGCTTTGGCTATAATTGGCAGTGCTGGTGGCTTAGGTCAAGCAATCTTTAAAGTTTTCACAATCATGTTTGGGGTAATGGCCTATTTACTCCCACTACTTTTCGTACTCATTGCTTATCTATTGTATAAAAGTTCAACAGATGAAGAGAACAATCATTTGTATTTCCGCACATACTTAGGAGCGTTTTTAACTACTGGTAGTATCGCCGGATTAATTCACTCTATATATATAACTCCAGAATTAGGTGCAGTAGCCATTGCGAACGCCGGTCGCGCTGGTGGATGGCTTGGCGCTTTTTTTGCAGGACCAATAATTTCAGCGTTTGGATTTTGGGCAGGAGATTTACTTCTCGTCGGAATTTTAGTAATTGGAATTGTGATTGTTCTAAATCTTTCCCCACTGCTTTGGTTTAAGAAAAAAGTTTCACAAGATGAAAATGGAGTGATACCAGAAAAAGTTAAAGTGAATGGAATGGTTTCAGAAGATGTGTCTGCAGATGAAGATGAGATTGAAGAAATAGAAGTTGTGCCTCAACCTAAATTAAAATCTTCCATCAATTTAACTCCGGGCGGAAATAGTAAAGCCGATGAAGTGATCGCAAAGATGGAGTCAATCATTTTAGATGATCGTCGTGACTGGAAACTCCCTCCGTTTGACTTACTAGATGACAATAAAACCGAAGTAGATTCCGGGAACATTGAAAACAATGTGGCTATCATTCAAAAAACTTTGAAAGATTTTGGTATTGATGTTGAAATGGGAGAAGTGAATGTTGGACCAACTGTTACGCAGTACACGCTACGTCCAGCAATTGGCGTTAAGCTTTCACAAATTGGTGGATTGCAAAATGATCTTGCTCTTGCGTTAGCCGCAAACGGAATTCGTATGGAACTTCCAATCCCAGGTAAAGCTCTCGTTGGAATTGAAGTGCCAAATAAAACTTCGGCAAAAGTACGGCTGCGCGAAGTTATGCAAACTTCAGATTTCGTTAATCATAAAGGCAAACTTACTTTGGCACTTGGCCGCGATGTAGCTGGCCGTCCAATGATTGTTGACTTGGCGAAGATGCCACACATGTTAATTGCTGGAGCAACTGGGACTGGAAAGTCTGTGGCTATTAACAGTCTCTTTGTCTCCTTGCTTTATCGGAACACACCACAAGATGTGAAGTTCATAGTTGTAGATCCGAAACGTGTTGAATTAAATATGTACAATGGTATTCCGCACCTACTCACCCCTTCCATCACAGAATCAGACAAAGCCGTAAACGCACTAAAGTGGGCAGTAGCTGAAATGGAACGACGCTATAAACTTTTGGCAGAAGCCGGGAATAGAAACATCGCCGACTACAATACAGCTACAGAACTCCATTTACCATATATTGTCATCATCGTAGATGAGCTTGCTGACCTAATGGCAGTTGCGCAAAATGAAGTTGAAGCTGCAATTGTTCGTTTGGCGCAAATGGCGCGTGCTGTTGGTATTCACTTGATCTTAGCAACACAAAGACCAAGTGTAGAAGTTATTACTGGATTAATTAAAGCAAACATTACTTCCCGTGCAGCATTTGCTGTTGCTAGCCAAGTTGACTCCCGTACTATTTTAGACAGCAGCGGTGCTGAAAAACTTTTGGGTAATGGAGACATGCTATTTGTTTCCGCAGAGTTTAATAAACCACGTCGTGTTCAAGGCGCTTTGATCGAAGAACAAGAAGTTCGTAAAGTGGTTGACTTCTTTAAGAATCAAGCCGGCGCAGTAATTTACAACGAAGCGATAGTAGAAAAACCAAAGCGTGGCCTTGGTCTGGATGGCAATGGTGGAGATGACGGAAATGACGAAGATGATATGTACGATGCAGCAAAAGAAGAAGTGATGCGTGCCGGTAAAGCAAGTGCTTCACTCTTGCAACGAAGACTTCGAGTCGGCTACGCCCGTGCTGCAAGACTTCTCGACTTACTCGAAGAACGAAATGTGATTGGACCTGGCGATGGAGCAAAACCTCGTGAAGTATACGCAGTGTCCGATGAAGAACGCGCCGAGTATGGCAGCGAAGAAGAAGTTTAAAATCTAATTCAAAAAGAAAAAGTATTTACACGTAGACAGCTTTATTTCGTTTCAGCGCCTACCTAGTAAATACTTTTATATTTGTTAAATTTATGAAGACTTTATCAGAACCAAAACCCATGCTAATATAAAGGATATGCCTATAGAATTTGAAACAAAAAAGCTATCAATGGAGACTCTTGGAGAGTATTTAGCAGCAGTTCGCTCAGAATTAGGCTTAACTCTGGAGGAAGTATCTCAGAAAACTGGGATTTATGAAAAGTTTATCCATCACCTAGAAACTGGCAAGTATCATCTTCTGCCTCCTGGGGTCTATGTTTGTGGCTTTTTAAAAAAACTGGCAGACATTTACAAAATATCTCCCGAAGCATTGGTTGCACAGTATCGTAAAGAAAGTGGAATTGTTGAGCACACTGCATCAAGTAAATTGGCGGACGAAAAGTCTTGGCAGGCGAAATTAAAACAGATTACTATTACGCCAAAATTAATTACGATTTCAGTTAGTGCGTTAGTAGTAGTGCTTGCATTTTTTTATGTTGTGTTCCAAGTTTTCGCAATTAACAAAACTCCAACACTAGTAATTTCTGAACCAAAAAATGATACAGTCATTTCTGGTAGTAGTGTGAATGTAACAGGCAAGACAGAGCCTGGAATTACAATTGCTATAAACGGACAAAATGTTTTTGTTAACCCAGAAGGAAATTTTACTACCACAATTGGCGTAGCCCCAGGTCAGAAAGAATTAAAGATTGCAGCTTTAAATAAATTTGGAAAAACTAGCGAACAAACTTTAGCGCTTAGAGTGGAAGAGCCAAAAGTGGCTGGCGCAAAAACTGAAGTTGCATCTGAATTACAGTTAGAGATTAAATTTTTGAAAGCTACAAAAATAGAATTAAAGAGAGATGGTGTGGATATCCCCGCAGAAGTGATCCCAGCAGGAGCTGTTAAATTAGTTTCAGCAAAAGAGAGCTTGGATCTAACTACCTATGACGGCGGTAACACGGAAGTCAGTTTAAATGGAAAACCCTTAGGAAAACTAGGAAAATCCGGTGAGAAAATTACAATTCCTTTTTCAAAAGATGCAGCTAGTTTGGTAGAAAAAACTTTAGATTAACTTTATAAAAAATTAACTGAGAATTGAACCCCACTGTGTTACGGTGTAGAGGTAATTAACAAAAAGTATATGGCAAAAAAAACCACAGCTAAGTCCGCAGCTAAAAGCGGCAAGACCGATGCAGTAGATAACGCTATTGATCAAATCCGTGAAAAGTTTGGTGATGGTAGTATTATGAAAATTTCCGATCAACATAAGCTCAATGTAGAGGCAACTCCAACTGGCAGTATTAGCCTAGACATGGCTCTTGGTGTTGGGGGAATTCCAAAAGGTCGTATCATTGAAATCTATGGTCCTGAAAGTTCTGGAAAAACAACCTTAACTTTGCATATGATCGCTGAAAGTCAAAAGCGTGGCGGGATGGCAGCATTCATTGACGCTGAACACGCACTTGATCCTGACTATGCAAAACGCATTGGTGTTAACTTGGAAGACTTGCTTATCTCTCAACCAGATAGCGGTGAACAAGCTTTAGATATTACTGAAACTTTAGTGCGTAGCAATGCGTTAGATTTAATTGTTGTGGATTCAGTTGCCGCGTTAACACCTCGTGCAGAAATTGAAGGCGAGATGGGGCAGTCCCACATGGGATTACAAGCTCGTTTAATGTCGCAAGCTCTTCGTAAACTTACAGCAATCATTTCTAAATCAAATACAACAGTAATTTTCATTAACCAAATTCGTATGAAGATTGGTGTAATGTTTGGTAATCCAGAAACAACCACTGGTGGAAATGCTCTTAAGTTCTACGCCTCGATTCGTATTGAAATTCGCCGCAGCGCTCAAATTAAAAATGGCGATAAAATTATTGGTAACCGCACAAAAGCTAAAGTAGTGAAAAACAAAGTTGCTCCACCTTTCAAAGTCGCAGAATTTGATATTATGTACAACGAAGGAATTTCAGCTGCAGGTGATGTATTAGATACAGGGCTACTAATGGAAGTGATCTCAAAGAGTGGTAACTCTTACTCTTACAAAGATGTTAAGCTTGGGGTCGGTCGTGAGACAGCAAAGACTTTCTTGAAAGAACATAAAGATGTGTTTGAACAAATAGATACAGATCTTCGCAAGAAACTAGATTCAGGTGGTGGTATTCCAAACAAACCCATGGATGAGGTTGCTGATGACCTAGAGACGGAAGAAGAATAGTTTCCTCCAATCATAAAAACTAAAAGATAACCTTTAACGAAACATTCGGCAGCACAGCCACCCGCTTCAGATAGAAGCGGTGGTGGCGTAGCGGACATGTTGAGGTAAGGTTATCTTTTTTTGTTTTTATGGGTAATCGCGTAAACTGGATGAATCGTCTATACTATATATATGAGTAAGAACATCCTATCGCGTTTATTTAGCCGAAAACAAGAGCAAATCTACTGTAGTGTTGACCTTGAGTTCACCGGTTTTGACCCCGCAAAAGATCAGATCCTAGAAATTGGATTTGCTTTTTTTACCATGTCTGAGCGCGGTGTACATATTACTGAACAGTGGTCGCAGGTTTTTAAACCATCTATTGAAGTTCACCCAAAGATTCTTGGGTTAACTGGTATCACTCAAGAAGAGTTAGATTCAGCCCCAGAGTTTTCAGAACACAGAGAATTTCTTAAGAAAAAATTAGGTAGTGCAATAATAGTTGGGCATAACCCAGTTATGGACGTAAAGTTTTTAGAAAGCTACGGAATTAAACTTTCTGGTAAAACAATTGATACTCTAGAACTGGTTCAATTCTTACTACCAACTCATCATAGTTATAATTTAGAAAACCTTGTACACTTTTTTGGAATCAAACATTCTATTGCCCATAGAGCCTTAGGTGATGCTCTTTCAACAATTTCTGTTTTAGAAAATTTAGTAAAAGTATATAATCAATTTCCGAAAGACTTGAAAACTGATTTGGAAACAGTTTTTAATCGTGGAGATTTTTTGTGGGCAGATTTATTGCGTACAAATTTACAGAATAACGATACTAATTCCTATGATTCATTGAAACACTTGGGGACTAAAGCAGAACTTTCAACTCTAGATTTAAACAACAAGTTTATTGTGATAGATCCAGATAAAACTGACCACGAAGCTCGAGTAGCAAAAAGTTTAATTAATGATAAAACTACTTCGCTCCTAGCCGTTGCGGATTCTGCAACTGTCATGCGATTATGGAAAGATGGATTAGTGCATGGTGTGTTTAAGCGCGATGATACTTTTTCACAAAAAGCTTTCCAAAAGTTTTTGCAAGATGCCCAGACAAGTGAACAGTTAAGGTTTTGCTTAAAGATTTTAGTTTGGCTAAAAACAAATTGGCAAAATGAAGTGGTGTTTGATTTGAACATTTCATTTTTTGGCGGACAGTTTAAACAATTTATTGTTGGAGGAGAGACTGTTTTTAAATCTGAAAAAGTTTTATGTGCAGATTTTTCAACTTTTGAGACCATCTCTAATTCTGAATTACCAGAGTCGGTAAAAAAACGAAAATTAGTTATTTGTGATTTACAAAATTTTGAAAAATATTTAAGCACTGGATTTGGAACAAGGTTGAGTTGGAATAGTGCAATCTACTTATTAAGATTGGTTTACAATCCAGAAACTGACTTTGGAAATTTAGAAGTTAAAGAAGAAGTTCTAAACGCTCTCACTGGCCTCGACTTGTTTTTTAGCCTTGCCTATATGCAACTTGAAAAAGCTTTCCCGCATGCTCAGTATGTTAGTATCTCGGATTTAAATATTAGCCACGAACATGTTTACAGGGCCATTCAAAAAGCAGCTCTTAACCTAGTTGAAAAAATTGAAAAAGTCATAGCTATAGAACCCACCCCTGAATTAAATAGAATCGTTAAATTCCTAAATTCCTTCTTCTCAGAAGTGGAGGGGAGAGTGAAATGGGTTTTGCTAGATGAAGATAATCTTTCATTTCATGACCAACCTTTAGACATAACCACTGAAGCGCAAAAGATCATAAGTTTGTACAAAGAAGTTCTTTTAACAGACACACTAACTCAACCAAATCTACTTTCTTATTATGTCGACCGTCTTGGTTTGCGTACAGAAGTCACCGAGATTCCACATAAATTGGAATATGATCAATTCCAATTTGAATTTGTAGACAACAAACTTGATAACTCTGCCTTAGCAAAAATCGTTTTAACTTCAGCACTACCTCTAGTTATTGTCTTTACAGATCAAGCGAGTGTTAAGTCATTTTATAATGATCACTACAATAAAATTAAAGAATCTGCTGCTCTTTTTGCACAAGGGTATTCTGGAGGTGGAAATAAAATGTTCAGAAATTTCAGTATTCGTGAACAAAGTATACTTTTAGTGACTGCAGAGTTCATGGCTAAGCAAAATTACATCATTCCTGCTAAAACTATTGTATTTACTGGCCAACCAAAAGTGGAAACAACGCACCCGTACATCGCTGCGCTTCTTTTAAGATGGCAAAGTGCATTCCCTAACTTAAAAATTCTGTTGTATATGGCAAAAGTTCTGGCAGTATTAAAAAAAGTTAACTCTATAGAGAAAGTTAACGTACACTTTTACAATTTTGAGGGTCAGACCAACGAAAAAAACTTTTTTGTGGATAAACTGGATTGACAAATGCAAAAATTTCTGCTATTATATATTTGTTAGTTAAATAGCTCTTTGAAAATAAAATAAATACAAACTGAACTAAGGACATCTGCGCTTGAGCTTCTAGAGACTCATTTGATCGTAGCTCTCCTTCTCACTTCTCGTCATAGCCTATTCTAATCTAGGCTGATTGAAAACAAAAATAAAATGTAGGTTCTTTGCTCGCCTTCATAGAGCAACAAAAATTTTTACAAAAACAAAAACAAAACAAAAAGAACAAAAAGTTTGAGGTCTAACGACCATAAGAGGAGTTTGAAGTGCAGTTTGTAATCGATTAGAGTGCAAATATTCTTTCAACATCGTGGTTGGAAGATCACTAATGGATGATGAAATGTTATCTAGTGTCTAAGGTCTAGGATCTCATAGGATGAGGTCCTGCAGCTTAGACGCTGAATAGCTTAAGTCCTTAAGTTAGCGCCACTACCAGCTCGTTCATTTATAATTTAGGGGCCCGCGTAGGGGCGCTTTTTGATTTATAGGGTATGTAGAATATTTCTACAAATATTGATATACTCTATATATTAGATTTACAAAACTAATATTTGATTCTTAAGAATAAAAAAATGTTATCACAAGATTTTATAGAAGAGATGAAAGCAAAGTTGCTTTCTGAAAAAGAACGACTTACAGCAGATGTTCAAGGTTTGCTTGAACATACTGAAGTTGGTCATGAAGAAGATGAAAATGCTACTGAAGAACAAATTGATGAAGTCAGCTCAGATATTCGCATTCGCATGCAAGCTGATTTAGAAAAGATTGAAAAGGCATTGGCAAAGATTGATGAAGGTACCTATGGCACAGATGCAGATGGAGTTGAAATTTCTGAAGAACGACTTCGCGTTATTCCTTGGGCAGACAAAGCAATCTAAAAATGATAAATAAATTTTACTTTTTAATTTTAGGAAGTTTAATTTTAATTGATCAACTCAGTAAGCTTGCGGTAAGTAAGTTGGGTTGGTCAATTTTTTTAAACGATCAATTCGCATTCAGCCTTCCTGTCCCTACGGTTCTAATGTTCGCAATTTACTTTTTAGTTTTATCTGGCAGCTTTTTCTATATTTATAAATTTTGGAAAAACTTTTCTGATCAGCAAAAGTTGGCATGGACATTAGTAGTAGCTGGGGGGCTCTCAAACGTAGTTGAAAGAATTTTTCTCGGGTCTGTGAGAGACTTTATTCCATTGGCTGGTGGGATGTTAAATTTTGCAGATTTATATATTTTGATTGGCTTAGTTTTGCTTCTCGTTAGTACTAGATCTCAGGACCCTACACAATAAAGTTTCTCTGAATAATTCAGAGAAACTTTATTTTTTATTTAAGCTCTCTTGAGTAGGCTTGTGTTACGGTGAGATTATGAGTGTACAAAAAATCTTCACAGCAAGCTTGATCGGAATTAACGCAGCCTTGGTAGAAGTAGAGGCAGATGTTAGTAATGGACTGCCAACGACAATCATAGTAGGTCTTCCAGATGCTTCAGTTCAAGAAAGTAGGGAACGAGTAAGGTCTGCTATAAAGCATTCTGGGTTTAGCTATCCTCAAACTAGAGTGTCAGTGAATTTGGCGCCAGCAGATTTACCCAAAGTCGGTACTCATCTAGATTTGCCACTCGCTGTGGCAATTTTACTAGCTGATGGAACAATTAAAATTCCAAAAAATTCCTCGCTGACTTTGCAAAAGGCTATGTTTATTGGGGAATTATCTTTGGACGGTAGTATCAAGCCTTGCAGTGGAGTTCTGGCTATGGTGCAAACAGCAAGAGATGTCGGGTTTACTGAAGTCTATGTTCCTTCAGAAAATAGTTTGATGGCTAGCTTAGTGACCGGAATAAATATATATCCTGTGGAAAGTTTATCTGCATTAGTTAAGCATCTGAGTGGGCAGGAAAAGTTACAGAGTAGTCAGTATTTAGGAGAAACTGAGGGGGCAACCGAAAACCATTGTGGTCAACCAGAAACGAATATACCAGAAATTGATTTTGCAGACATTGCTGGACAAGAATTTTCAAAACGAGCATTAGAGATTGCGGCGAGCGGCGGCCACAATATTTTAATGACTGGTCCTCCTGGTAGTGGCAAGACAATGCTCGCTAAAGCGTTGCCAGGAATTCTGCCGCCGCTCGCGATGGATGAAAAACTGGAACTCACCAAAATATATAATAGTGCAGGTAGACTGCAAACTGGAATCATTAATCATAGACCTATCCGCAGTCCGCATCATACTTCTTCAAATATAGCCCTAGTTGGAGGTGGAGCTGTACCAAAACCAGGGGAAGTAACTTTGGCACACAATGGAGTTTTGTTTTTAGATGAGTTCCCAGAATTCTCACGCAGAGTTTTAGAAGTACTTAGGCAACCTTTAGAAGAATCGGAAATACTCATTACTCGTTTAAAGTATTCTTATGTTTTTCCTGCTTCCATTATTCTAGTTGCAGCGCAAAATCCTTGCCCTTGCGGAAATTATGGTCAGCAAGATTTAGAATGTACTTGCAGTTTTGTAAATGTACAAAGGTATCAGAAAAAAATTTCAGGACCTCTTTTGGATAGAATAGATTTGCACATTAATGTTCCAAGATTAAAGTACGATGTTCTTATTTCACAGCGTGAGAATCGTGCGCAAGAGTCAAGTCAGGAAATTCGTTTGCGTGTTATCGCCGCAAGAGAAATTCAAACAAAAAGGTTTGGAAAGTCTAAAACAAATAGCGAAATGACTGCTAAAGAAGTAGAGAGGTATTGCAAGCTCAATCCCGGGTGCTCAAATTTGCTCAAACAAGCTGCTGAGAAATATCAATTGTCGGGGCGTGCTATCTATAGAATTTTAAAGTTAGCGCGAAGTATCTCGGATCTTGATCAGACAGATTCAATAGATATTAAGCACCTTGCAGAAAGTCTTCAGTACAAACTCCCAACTTAAATTTTTATTGACAACGCTCAAATTATAAGGCTATACTATGTATATACATAAATCAAACAATATGAAGACTAGAATCCAAAAATGGGGTAATAGCCAAGGTGTTAGGGTCGCAAAAGAGATTTTGACAGAACTCCAGTTAAAAGACGGGCAAATGGTTGATGTTTTTGTAAAAGATGGAATGATCGTAATCAGTAAAACTGATGAACCAGTGCCGTCCCTGCAAGAATTGGTTGCAAATATACCAGATTTTGATGTGGTAAGAACTGAAGATCAATTCGGGGAACCGATTGGAAAGGAAATTTGGTAATGTCGGTCTATTTTCCGAGTAAAGGGGACATTGTTTGGGTTTACCTAAAAGATCAAATTGGACATGAACAGCAAGGTCGTCGCCCAGCGTTAGTAGTTAGTAATGACCTATTTAACCAGAAAACTGGCATGGCTTTTTTGTGCCCTATTACTTCTTCAGAAAAAGGGTATCCGTTTCATCTCAAAATTACAAAGTCAGAAAAAACATCTGGTGTGGTGATGGTAGACCAGATTAAGTTAGTAGATATTATCTCAAGGGAAATTACCTTCGTTGAAAAAGCTGACCCCTTGCTATTAAATAGGGTCCTTGCTGTGATAGACAGAATAATAAACTGAAGTTGAAATTGTGGTATAATACGACTATATGAACAAGAAAGTTACAAAAGCAGTTATCCCAGTTGCTGGATTTGGAACCAGATTCCTGCCTGCGACAAAAGCCCAACCAAAAGAGATGCTCCCTTTGGTAGATAAGCCAATCATTCAGTATGTTGTAGAAGATGCTGTCTCTGCAGGTATTGAAGATATTATTCTCGTCACTGGTTGGCATAAACGCAATATTGAAGATCATTTTGACTATCCATTTGAGTTAGAAAAAAGATTAGAAGAAGCCGGTAAAGTAGAGCAATTAGAAGAAATTCGTGCGATCGCAAACATGGCTAATTTTTATTATGTTCGCCAAAAAGGTCCAATGGGTAACGGTACTCCAATTTGGAATGCGCGCCATTTAATTGGTGATGAACCATTTTTAGTTCTTTGGGGTGATGAATTTGTTGATGCCGGCCCAAAAACTCGCTCTCAACAACTCGTTGAGGCTTACGAAAAGCATGGTGGTAGCGCCATTTTAGGTTCTGTTCGTTCTACCCGCGATGAAGATTATAAAAGATATGGATATGCAATTGGCGATGAAGTCCAGCCAGGAGTAATTGCTATAGATAAATTTTTAGAAAAACCAGGCGTTGGAGTTACTGATTCACCTTACGCTGTTGTAGGCGGTTATGTTTTCAGTCCAGATATTTTCCCTGCCATGGAGCAAGCGATGAAAAACTTGGAAGCTCGTAATACTCCCGATGAACTGTACTGGGCCGATGGTATGAATATCTTACTTGAACAAGGCAAGAAAACATTTGCTGTGGAAATTGAAAACGCTCGTTACTATGATTGCGGTAATAAATTAGAATATTTGAAAGCTGTTGTAGAGTTTGGTTTGAAACATGAAGATCTAAAAGAGGACTTTGCTGACTTCCTAAAAAAACTTTCTAAATAAATATTTTACACATTAAAACAAAAAAACAAAAATGAAAAAACTTATTCAAAAATATAGTAAGATCTTCGTTTTCGTAGCAGTGGTAACCTTGCCTTTGCTTTCTTTGGGTTGCACTCCTGAAGATCCAAAGTCTAAAGACCCCGTTACTTTAAAAATTTGGAAGCCTTTTGTTGAATCTGAAAAGATGCAAGCGATTGTGGCTGCCTATCAAGCGAAATATCCGAACGTCACAATTGAATATACTAAGAAAAACATTGAAAATTACGAAACAGATTTAATTAATGCTTTGGCTTCTACAGAGGGTCCAGATATTTACTCTATTAATAACACTTGGGTACCAAAATACATCAACAAAATTGTTCCTGCTGGTGAAAAAGTGTTTACAGTCAAAGAATACAAAGAAACTTTTGTTGATGCCCTTGCCAACGATTTAATTAAAGATAATAAAATTTACGGTACTGCTTTTTGGGTCGATTCTCTTGGTCTGTACTACAACAAAGATTTACTTGGGACAGCAGGAATTGCAACTCCGCCAAAAACTTGGGATAAATTAGCAACGGATGTACGCGCTATTGCCAGACAAGATGATACTGGTTACTTTAGTCGTAGTGGTGTGGCAATGGGAACTAGCGAAAATGTAAATCGTGGCACAGATATCATCTACCTATTAATGCTTCAAGCCGGTGCTATTCCGTGGTCCAAAGATGGGAACTCCCCACAGTTTGCTAATGGTGTGACAAAAAATGGGCAAGTCATCAATCCTGGAGTAGAGGCAGTGGAGTTCTATACTTCTTTCTCAAACCCAGCAAGTGCAAACTACACATGGAATTCCGAAAGTGATTACTCTATAGATGCTTTTGCAAATGGCCGAGCGGCATATTTGTATGGTTACGCTTACACCCGTGCTCAAATTGATGCAAAATCTCCAAATCTAAATTATGATGTTGCACCAGTCCCTCAAAATAATTTAACAGACCCTACAGTAAACTACTCAAACTATTTTGCAGAAGTGGTTAGCAAGCAAAGCAAGAATCAGGAATGGGCGTGGAATTTTCTAAAGTTTGCTACTAGCAAGGAGATGTTAGACACGTATTACAAAACAGACAAAGAGCCCTCTTCTCGCCGAGATTTAATTGAAAAACAAACGAGTGATGAAGAAATCGGTGTTTTTGCGCATGCGAATTTAACAGGCAAAACTTTTTACAAAGCCGATGAAGCTAAGTTTGATGCAATTATCGCTGAGATGATAGACAACATTGTCCTTCGTGGTCAAAAAGTAGAAGAATCTTTAGTGAGAGCTCAGTCTCAGGCCAGCACACTTTCATTAATAAGAAATTAAATGACATTCGCTAGCTCCAAACAGTTAATTTTGAAAATTATTTTAGCAACCATTTTTGTTTTGGTTGGGGTGTTTGCTTCCTCTTCAGCACAGGCAGAAACAAAAACAGATCCAACAAAGCCAGCGAGTACAACTACAACCAAACCTGC
>CAZXPB010000004.1:0-24677 GCA_964642585.1 uncultured Candidatus Saccharibacteria bacterium | reverse complement strand
CTACAACCAAACCTGCAACCACAACAACCGACCCGACTACTCGAACCCCTTCAACACCTGTAGATACCACAAAACCAACAGAGGGAAACAAGGGTGGTTTCGTCATTTGTGGAAATAATGCAGACCAGCCTTGTAACATAAGCCATTTGTTTGCAGCGTTCATTATTATCATTAACTATTTAATTGCGATGGCAGGTTTTGTGGCAGTCGCTGCAATCGTGTTCGCAGGGTTTAAGATGATTTATTCGCAAGGGCAAGATGGCCTCAAAGATGCTAAGGGAAGATTTGCAGGAGCAATAATTGGTTTAATTCTAGTTGCAGGAGCGTATATTTTAATTAACTCTTTATTCACAGGCCGATTCAGTTTGGGGGTTTGTGAAGGGCATTCGATTCTAACTAGTCCAGTTGATTATATTAACAACTTTGAAACATGCAAAAAAGTAGAACCAAAATAATGTCAGCATTTGGACTGGGTGCATTTATACCAGAAGTGTTTGCACAAACAGCAGTGACAATCCCACCAATTGATAATGGATTTGGAGGCAAGGACCTAGGTGCTGTTATTACCGATGGAATTCAAATTCTTTTTTTACTGATAGTAATTGCTGCAGTAGTCGTAATTGTGGTAGCAGGGTTTAGGATGGTCACTGGCGGTAGTAACCCTGAAACTTTAAAGAAAGCAAAAAGTACAATCGTTTGGGCAGTGTTAGGTCTGGTTGTCGCTTTCATGGCCTTTGGCGTAGTTGAGATCATTCAAAGAATTTTCCAGAAATAATATGCTCTATATGAATAAAGTTTCTAAATATCTATTTGTTCCACTAATCAGCATTATCTTTATTTTTAGTCCCTTAGTTGCTGTAAATAAATCTGAAGCGGCCTTGCCTTTGTGTGTCAGTTTTGATTTTATGGTGAATGGTAATGTTCAAAAAAAGGGTAGTACAATTGCGAGAATTAAAGGCAATCAATATTCTTTACAGACCAATATCAATCAAAGTCAAGGTAATTCAACATGTGATACTCCAGAACTTAATGCACCTTGGAATTATGTGATCAGGTCGCAATACAGGGATCCGAATGCTGACCCAAGGGAGGGGACAACTATGACTGATCCAGTCACTGTTGCGACTGGCCAGTTTAAATACCAATCCAGTTGGCCACTTGTTGAAAAAATAAGTATTCCTGAACCTTCAAATAATACAGAATATACTTATACATTAGGCATCCAAAGATATGGAGTAGCAACTTATTTTGATACTAATGTAACTTTTAATGATAAGCCAATAGCCGAACCCTATGGTGGTGATTCGAAAAGTTGTTGGAGCGCCAATCTTTATAAAGGTAACTCTAAAAGTTATACAATTCTTGATCAATCTAAGTCATCAATTAATTTTAAAGAAGCCACTCAGTATGGAATAGTTTTAAAGTTTAATTGTCCTACCGCTTTCAAATATAGTGGTAAAATTTCTGTTGATGGTAAGGATGGCGGGGATTTCTTCAGATCAGTTCAGGATGGTGTGCCGGGAAGAGAATACCCTCATACGAATCAATTTGGAGCTTGGTCTAAAGCTTCAACAAATAAATATACCTTTATAAGGTCAAGTGGCCCAGGCTATGCAACTTTAGAATCAAGAACAGTAAACGTAAAATTTACATCAGCTGCAACTTCTACTACTGAGGCACCTACAACAACACAACCAGGCACAACAGAACTGCCAAACAACTCCACTCCGAATGATCAAATTAACACTGGGATTACTGCAGACCTTGGTGACTTAGATCAAGTGCTTGGATCAATCTTTAATCCTCTCACAGTGTGGTCAGTACCAGAACTTATTACTTCAATTATCCGAGTGTTGTTTGCGCTCATCAGTATCGCTGCGATTGTGATAATTATTATTTCAGGGTTCCGCATGGTGCTTGCTAGTGGTAACGAAGAACAACTCACGAAAGCAAAAAAAGCAATCACATGGGCGATTATTGGTCTTATTGTTTCACTCTTGTCATTCAGTATTGTTTCTATCATTCAAAACCTTATTAGTAGATAAGCAAAAATCTATGAACAACATTCTTCAAAAAATCTTTCTTTCAATTGTTTTTGCAGTTAGTGCTCTAGCTCCCCATACTGCTATCGCTGCTACAGATAGTTGTGATAAATTAAGAAAACAATTCGAAGAATTTGGTAGTAAAGAAATTGCAGAGCTTCCTGCTTACTGTAATGTTGAAGTCGCATATACTAAATTCATCAATATTGCATTGTACGCTATTGGGATTGTTGCTGTGATTATGTTTATCTATGGTGGTTATATTTACATGACTTCTGGGGGAAACCAAGAACGTGCGAAAAAAGGCCGATCAATTCTCACTTGGGCTTTGGTTGGTTTGGTTGTGGTGCTTGTCGCTGCCACACTGGTGAATGTAGTCGTGCGCTTCATTGTTGAAAAGTAGGTTGTGTATTTGGCTAGATATAGTAGAATATAAGTAAGTTCTAAAATAATAAATCAGCTCAAATGAGCGATTATCAAAACTAGAAGGGTGGTGAAAAAATTGAAACAAACGCTACAAAAATTAAATTGGATGAATATTGCTCAATTTGCAATTATTCTTGTTGTCGCACTAGCTCCTGTGGTAATTCCACGAGTTGCTGATGCCCAACTTATTAACACATTTGTTAACAATTGTCCTGCTGATACTGGTGTTCGTTGTTCAGAGGGAAGCATTGCTTCTATCTTCCGCTTGATTATTAACTGGGCTTTGGCTATCGCTTTCATTGCGGCAGTTATCGTTCTAATCTACGGCGGTTTCCTATACATCACCTCAGCTGGAAATACTGAACAGGCAACCAAAGGTAAGACTGCAATTATGAATGCCCTAGTTGGTGTCGTGATTATTGTTCTATCTTACATTATCGTTCAAATCGTTTACCGCTTCGTTTCTGGATCAGGAACCGGCGGCGTCTTAGGACCCTAATTAATTCTCAATCACTTTGAAAAAAGTAATACTAAAAATAGTGAGTTATAGCTCTGTGAAAGTTGCGCTTCAAGTTGTTGTTTTGGCAACTATTGTTGCACTACCTACCGTAGTGTTTGCACAAGCTCAACCAGCAATATCATGTCCACGAGATTTAGGTTACTTCTGTCCTGCTGATGGAAGTGTAGCCTCAATGTTTAGAGTAATTCTGAACTGGGCATTAACTCTTGCGTTCTTAGCAGCAGTTATCTACCTCATTGTTGGAGGTTTCCAGTATATTTCATCCGCTGGGAATACTGAACAAGCAACTAAAGGACGAGCAACAATTACCAATGCCTTAATTGGAATTGTAATAGTCGTACTTTCATACACAATTGTACAAATTGTATATAACTTCGTATCAGGTTCCGTTGCTGGCCAATAGTTGTTCTCCCGCATGTTAAATGCGGGATAGCTCTGGGGCCAAAATCATTTGCAAAAAAGATTTTGATTCCAGAATTATTTAAATTAATATTAAAATGACAAAAATAACAAAGTACTCAATATTTGGCGCTCTAGCGATTTCTTTAATGATGTTCCTAGTGCCAAGCTTTGCGCCAGTACAAGCGCAGACCTCATCATCTTGTACTAACGGTAGTGGTTCTGGTGTAGATTGTCCTAACGAAGGACTCTCAGCGATAAAATCTGCTTTCCCTGGTTCTTCTCGCGCTTCTGACCTACCAACTTTGGTGAGAATTATTATTAACTGGGCTTTGTACCTTTCCGCTATCGTTGCAGTTATCTTTATTATCATCGGTGGTTTCATGTACATTACTTCTGCAGGAAATGAATCTCAAGCTACTAAAGGTCGTACGACTTTAGTAAACGCCCTGATTGGATTAACAATAATCGTACTGTCTTACTTAATCGTTCAAATCGTCTACAACTTCTTAACTAAATAGAGTTCCATTTAAAGTGAGAGTAATAATAAACATTTTTACAAAGATTTTTTTAAGCCTACTGGTTTTAATCGGTACGGCTTTCTTTGTTGTTCCTGCAACAGAAGTTGAAGCGCAAAGTGGTTTTGCTAAGCCTTTGTGTTGGAATAAAACTACCGGAGAAATATACAAAACAGGATGCCCCTCAGGTACACCCTGGCTGAGTGGCTCAGTCGTAATGACTAATGGTGGATTTTGTAAAAAGTTTGTCCCTGATTCAGGCTATGATGTATATAAACTTGAATCTCAAACAAACGGTGGAGCAATAGAGTATAAGCTGAATACTGAAGGAACCAAGTGCGTGAATAATTTTCCAAGTGATTTGGGTCCAGTTATACCTCTCGCTGAGTTTATAAAGTACGATCCACTTAAAACCTACGGCACAACCACCCCTCCAATTATTCCATCAACTACCTCAGGAGGAACTAAACCACAGACTCCTAAACCACCAACTGGGGGAACAACAACTACAACAACTACATCTTCTGTCGCTTGTGATGGGAACTTTAAAAAAGTAGGACCTTTGTGTGTTCCAAAAAGTAACTTCGGAGCAGACACCATAGCAGGTGAAACAGATGCTCCAGGCCTTGCCACCCGCATCATCAAGATTTTACTATATTTTGCAGGGATTGTAGCTGTTGTCATGATAATTTATGGTGGATACTTAGTAATGACAGCCGCAGGCAACGAAACTCAAGCTGCTACCGGCCGCAAAACCCTCACAAATGCAATAATTGGCTTAGTAATCGTAGTTTTGGCGTATTTCGTAATTCAGGTGGTCATCAACTTCGTCAGTTAGACTGAGGCACTTTTCAAACGCTTAAATATGTAGTACAATAAATAACCAGAGTAATCTGGTTGTTTTTGAAAAACATACATGCCGGAGTGGCGAAATTGGCAGACGCACCAGCCTTAGGAGCTGGCGGGGGCAACCCTGTGGAGGTTCAAGTCCTCTCTCCGGCACCAGTAATCTTTATAGTAAAGGTTACTATCATTAATTACATATTTTCCGATGGGTAAAATTATCAAAAACATCATTTTGGCTCTAATAGGCCTTTTAATTTTGTCAGTAATAATCGCATCTTTTACTAGTAAGTCTGATGTCAAAACTGTTCCTCTTTCAGAAGTTACTAACTTAATCAAAGATGACAAAATTGAATCTTTAGAAGTCAGTTCAGGTGAACTACAAGCAAAGTTAAAAGATTCGGACAGTAAGTTAAAATCTAATTTGGGTGATCGTACAGAAATTCCACAATTTTTCATTGACAGTGGTGTACCGGCAGAAAAAATTACTCAACTCAAGATAGATTTCAAAACTCCAGGAACAGCAAGCCAGGTTGCTAGTGCAATCTTGCCGTTTTTAATTCCTTTCATCTTGATTGCGCTGTTCATCTTTTTCCTGATGCGCCAAGTACAAGGATCAAACAACCGCGCGCTTACATTTGGACAAAGCTCAGTTAAACTTTCAGATGAAAACAAGAACAAAGTTCGGTTCGCAGATGTTGCCGGAGCAAAAGAAGCCAAAGAAGAACTTTCTGAAATTGTTCAATTCTTAAGATTCCCTCAAAAGTTTTTAGCACTTGGTGCAAAAATTCCAAAAGGTGTGCTGCTTCTTGGTAGTCCTGGTGTTGGTAAAACAATGCTTGCTCGCGCTGTTGCTGGAGAAGCGAATGTTCCTTTCTTTCACATCTCTGGTTCTGAATTCGTGGAAATGTTTGTTGGTGTAGGTGCTAGTCGTGTACGTGATTTGTTTAAAAAAGCAAAACGCAACGCGCCTTGTATCGTTTTCATAGATGAAATTGATGCAGTTGGTCGTCAACGCGGCGCCGGTCTTGGTGGTGGTCACGATGAACGCGAACAAACTCTAAACCAAATCTTAGTAGAGATGGATGGATTTGAAACAGATACCAATGTTATTGTTGTCGCTGCAACAAACCGTCCAGATGTTCTAGACCCAGCGCTACTTCGTCCAGGCCGTTTTGATAGACAAGTAATTTTAGACTTACCAGACATTAACGACCGCGAAGCAATTTTAAAAGTACACAGCAAGAACAAGCCATTTTCTGCAGAAGTGAATTTACGAAAGATTGCAGAACGCACTCCTGGTTTCTCTGGTGCAGATTTGGCTAACTTAGTAAACGAAGGAGCAATTTTAGCTGCTCGTACAGACAAAAAACAAATTGATACTGATGACTTGAAAGAAGCGATTGAAAAAGTCATTATGGGTCCATCTCGCAAGAGTCACCTTATGACAGATGCTGAGAAAAAAGTTACTGCTTACCATGAAGGTGGACATGCTCTAGTAGGATCTGTTTTGCCTCAGTCTGACCCTGTTCACAAAGTGACAATTCTCTCTCGTGGCCGCGCTTTAGGTTACACTATGAAGCTGCCAACAGAAGATAAACTGATGCACACCAAAAACGGATTCCTAGATGAAATCGCTGCACTATTAGGTGGCTATGCTGCAGAGAAGCTTATCTTTGGAGAACTAACAACTGGCGCAAGCAATGACTTGAAAGTTGCTACTGGAATGGCTCGCAAGTTAGTTACTCAATACGGAATGAGTGATGCAGTCGGTCCTGTTGTACTTGGTGCTGGACACGAAAATGTTTTCTTGGGCAGAGACATTGGTGAGCAAAAAAATTACAGTGAAGACACCGCTCAAAAAATTGATGCAGAAGTACGTCGCATAATGTCTGAAGCAGAAGTTCGAGCAACAGCCGTGATGACTGAACATCGCTCATACCTAGACACAATCGCTGAAAGACTCATTAAAGAAGAAACTCTAGAACAGGAAGCCTTTACTACAATTGTTAAAGATATTATTCCTGCTACAAAAAAACTTATTCCAGAATTTGATTCCGTTGCCCCTGACAATACTGCAGATGACACGCTTCCATCAGAAGAAGAGCCGATCAATTCTAACAACTAGTAAAATGAATAGCAGAGAGGTTTTATCCAAAGCCTATAGCATTACGACTCACAACCCGATAAATTGGTTGTTCGGGTTAGTACTGCTTGGGGGGTTTAACCTCTCTTTTTTGAATCTATTTGTTTTTCTTCCCAAATCATCTCCTGAGCTTTGGCTGTCATCTTTTGATATTTTGCCAATCGTAATAGTCGGGATAGTGGGATTTTTATTCTCTAATGCCTTGAAAGTTATTTTCATAGTTACGCTGCATAAGAACATTCATACTCAAAAGTTTGAACAGTGCGCGTTGTGCGTGAAAAAAGATTCTGTTATACCTTTCGGGTTTTGGTATGTTCATGTGCTAATCGCTAGTTTCATTACAATTTTTTTGACTGCTGCGGTAATGATCTCAATGAACTTTCTCTTTAGCATGAAAGGGCAAGAGGCTTCTGTCGCGGTTATTGCCAATTTTATTCTAGTCGCAATAATCACAATTTTACTCGGTACCTGGAACATCTTCACCACTTTTTTTGTCGTACTTCATGATCTCAAGTTTACAAAAGCATCTGCTTTAGCTATTGATCTTATCACTCTGCAGTTTAGAAAGGTGATAGAATTTGTCATTCAAATTTTAGTCATTTACAGTGTAGCTGTATTGTTGAGTCACGCGCTGTTGTATTTTTGGCAAGTGCAGTCACTCCACTCCATTGTCGGTCAAAATGCGGCGGTAATTCATTTTGTAATTAGCTTCGTTGTCTTAGTTTGGGTAGCGATTCATAATGTATTTTTCAACACTTCATTGCTCGTATTTTTTGATGATTTGGTAAAGACCATTGGGATAACTGAACCATCTAGTGGACTTTTGCCAGCAAATAGATTAAACTAGTAATGTTTTTGGGCGGTTAGCTCAGTTGGTAGAGCGTCTCATTGACGTTGAGAAGGTCACAGGTTCGACTCCTGTACCGCCCACCATTAAATACAAGAGTTAAGAACGTTGTATCAAATAAACTAAATTTGATTCGAGGTTCGTGATTCTTGGGAAAGTATACAATATGTCATCAGTGAAAAAAGATGAGATTACTAAATTAGTAGGGCATACTCCGAAAAATTTAGACCTCTACACTTCTGCGTTTACGCACCGTTCGTATCTAAACGAAAACAGAGAATTTAGTTTGCCACACAATGAGCGTCTAGAATTTTTAGGGGACGCCGTACTAGAACTAGTTTCTACAGAGTACTTGTACAAAAACTATGATCACCAAGAGGGTGAATTGACAAACTTCCGTAGCGCTTTGGTTAACTACAAGATGTTGTCGGAAATCGCATCAAGATTACAATTTGAACAGTACCTGTTAATGTCACGCGGTGAAGCAAAAGATACAGGACGCGCTCGCCAGGTGATTCTTGCTAACTGTATTGAAGCATTCCTCGGTGCATTATACTTAGACTTGGGTTACGAGATTACTGCTGAATTCATTCGCAAAGAAATTTTAGTAGAACTACCAAAAATTATTTCCGGAGGTAGTTACATGGATCCAAAGTCTACTTTACAAGAATTAATTCAGGAAAAACATGGCATTACTCCAACTTATGGCGTAGTTTCCGAGAGTGGTCCTGACCATGACAAAGTTTTTGTGGTCGCAAGCTACATGGGTAAGAAAGAAATCGGTCGCGGGCAAGGTCCGAGCAAACAAGAAGGTGAAATTTCTGCAGCAGCTGATGCTCTTGAAAAGATTCAAGTGAAATAATGACAAAAAAGTGGATAACTTTCGTTGACCAAGAACAGTGCGGATGTTATATTTGAAACACGAGATTGATCTCCGAGTAACCAAACAAAGACAAAGATATCAAGGGCGGCTTTCCAAAAATTTAGGAAGTCGTTTTTGGTTTTTATAAGGCTTTTTAAGTCAAAATATGCATGTGTTATAATTAATGGAGTTATGTATCTAAAAAGATTAGAAATTCAAGGGTTTAAATCTTTCGCTCGTAAGACAGTGATGGAATTTGAAACTGGTATTACAGCAGTTGTGGGTCCCAATGGCAGCGGAAAATCCAATTCCGCTGATTGTTTGCGTTGGGTGCTCGGGGAACAGAGCGCTAAACTTATGCGTGGCAAAAAGAGCGAAGACGTTATCTTTGCTGGTTCAGATAAAAAGAGTCGCGCTGGGTTTGCAGAAGTAATCGCCACTTTTGATAACCGTGATCATAAAATTCCAGTGGATTCCGCTGAAGTGAGCATTGGTCGTCGCATTACCCGCAGTGGTGAAAGTGAATATCTCATCAATGGTGCTCGAGTTCGTCTTTTGGATATTGTAGATCTCGTTTTGAAATCTAACATTGGAACTTCTCGCTATACAGTTATTGGTCAAGGAACAATAGATCAAATGATTTTAGCAGGCCCATCCGAAATTAAAAACCTCATAGATGAAGCCTCTGGCGTTAAAACCTATTACATTAAACGAGAACGCACTCTTCGCCGTCTTGAACAAACCGCACAAAATCTTATGCGTGCAGAAGACTTACTTCGTGAGCTAGAACCTCGTGTGAAGTCACTTCGTCGCCAGGCAAAACGAATGGAAGCGCGTGAAGCAATTGAAATAGATTTGCGTGCCTACCAAAAGGAATTTTTGGGAAGTTTGTGGTGGACATATAAAGAAGCTATCGATCAGTTAAGTAAGCAAGTAGAAGGTTTTTTGGGAGAGCGCGCGCAAGTAGAAGCGACTATGTCTGCTCATCTCCAGAAAATTGAACAACACGAAAAAGAAAACGAACAAGCTCTAAGTGAGTACAAGCATGTTCAAGAAAAACTGCAAAAACTACAAGCAGAAAAAAACGGTTTACTAGAACAGGTTAGTCTTATCCGTGGAAAAATGCAGGGGCAAAAATCCGGAGTAAGTGTCGGAGCAAACGATGGTGCTAATCTACAAATAGATAGCCATACCATCACCCAAAAAATCATAGAGCTTGAAAATCAACTGCAAGCAACTACTACTCAGTGGGAAAATGCCAATCTTCAAAAAACAGAACAAGAAACTACTTTATCAGCAGTGAATGCTCAGCTTACAGAACTCTACACAGCGCTTAGCAATCCTGCTGGCAGTGATTGGAGTACTATTGAAGAGCAAATGATTGCGCTAGACAACACTTTTAAGCAATTCCAAAGCATCTTAGAAGATACACACGATATTGGCCAGATCCGTAATGCTACAGCTGGAATTATAACTGCATGGACTGAGTTCAAAAAGACTGCGCAAGAAGCAGCAAAGCACCCCGACTATAACCGCAAGCTACAAGAGCAGCTGCAAGAGTTAACTACTCAAAAAGATAAACTCACTGAAGAATTAAATTCATTGGCCATGTCCGCCTCAAAGGCATTAATGACCAAAGACTTTTTGGCTGGACAATTAGCCCAACTGCAAAATGAAAAATTGCACATCGATTTAGAATTGAAAAAAGTAACTACTGGATCCACCGATAGCTATATTGAAGAACTGGTTGTGGAAGAAAATAAAATTCAAGAAAAGATTGACGTAACTGTTCGTGAAATTACTACGCTTGAGCAACAACTGCAAGCGTTCTATAACGCTGAAAGTAATTGGAAGTCTGCGATAGCAGAAGAAGATAAGCGTTTTAGAGTACAACAAGATCAGCTTGGTCAGATTCGAGATAAGCAATCTAAAGTAGAAGTTGAAAAAGCAAAATACGAAACCCTGCTAGGCCAAGTCATTACAGATATAGTGGCACAGTTGGGTGCTGACATACTAGAAAGAATCGAACAAGTTAAAATTGTAAAAGAAACAGAAGGTATTGAAGAAAAAATTGCTAAGCTTCAGAACCAATTAAATTTAATTGGTGGAGTAGATGAACTGACAATTCAGGAATATCACGAAACTGAAAATAGATATACTAATTTGCAAAGCCAGGTAACAGATTTAAATAAAAGCATGGCCGATCTTCGCAGTGTGATGGATGAATTAGACGAACATATTAAAACTAAATTTAATGAAGCGTTCCATAAAGTGAACGCACAGTTTGAACAATACTTCAGAGTGTTGTTCAATGGCGGTCGGGCGTATCTTTCTATAGTAAAATCTGGAGAAGATAAAACAGAAGCAGAAGTAGAGCAAGATGCAGAGATTGCAGCAGAGCTAAAAGCAGAAAAAGACCAACTGCGCCCAGAAGAAAAAATTATTGCGAAATACGAAAAAGGCAGTATGGCAGTAGCGGGAGTAGAAATACGAGCAACTCCTCCAAACAAAAAACTGTCAGCCATCCAATCCCTTTCTGGTGGCGAGCGATCCTTAACTTCTATTGCATTATTGTGCTCACTTCTAACTTGCTTCCCATCACCTTTTGTAGTGCTAGACGAAGTAGACGCCGCTTTGGATGAAGCCAACACTATTCGCTTTGGACAGATTCTAGGCAAGCTAGCTCATCAAACTCAATTTATTACTATTACCCATAACCGAGAGACTATGTCGCAAGCGAACATCATTTATGGGGTAACAATGGGTGATGATGGTATTTCGCAATTACTTTCCATTAAAATGGATCAGGCAAAAGCCTACGCAAAGTAGCCAAAATACCGCAAAACTACTCTTGACTAAAAGGACTTCTGGTGGTAAACTATGGAAGTCCTTTTTAGCTTTTCAAAGCTAAACCTCGAAGTACTGAGACCGTCAACTCACAGTCATTCGAAACTAATTTAATAAATATAATTTTTACAATGTTAACTATCCGCCTACAACGCGCTGGTAAAAAGAACAAACCGGAATACCGCATTGTTCTTGCAGAAAAAACTTCTGCTAGCCAGAAAAAATTCACAGAAGTGATGGGTGCTTACAACCCACACACAAAAGCTCTAACAATCCGCAGCCAAGAACGCCTGGAATACTGGATGAATGATCAACATGTTGAACTTTCAGCAACTGTGCGAAACCTGCTAATTTCAAAAGAAATTATTAAAGGTGATAAGACCAAAGCTTTCACTATTCCTAAAAAAGAAGTAGTAGCTGAAGAAGCTGCACCAGCTGAAACTGAAGCACCAGCTGCTGAAGCTCCAGCTACAGAAGAAGTTGCTCCTGAAGTTGTCGCAGAAGCACCAGCAGTTGAAGAAACTGCTCCTGTTGTTGAAGAAGCTGCGCCAGCTGAAACTGAAGCACCAGTTGAAGAAGAAAAGGCTGCTTAACTCACAAATTCAAAACCGCCTCATGGCGGTTTTTGTTTTGACTGATTTTTGTGTATACTATATATACAAAAGAAAAATTTAAAGAAACAAAAATGAATTACGAAGATTCAATCAAAAAATGGTTAGTGGGGTTAGTTGTCCTAGTGGCAATCGCTATTGGTGGCACAATGATCGCTTCAATGTTCATGGACCAAAATAGTGGCGTAGATCAAAACAAAAACGCTGATGGAAATCCAAGCTCAGTTGCTAAAACTAAAATCGCAGACGATAAATTGCCAAGTAAAATGCCTGCAAATATTCCTCAAGAAGCAGGCGCTCAAGTTACAGATAACTTCACTGCTGTAAATGATGAAGGGCTTTACCAGGCAACTCGAGAGTTTGAGACTTCGAAAAGCCTCGCTGAGAATTTAACTCTTTATACAAACTATTTAAAAAATAATGATTGGGATATTCTATCTACAATAGATAAGCCAACTCTTAAATCCGTAGTTGGTAGTAGAGGTGCCGACAGATTGCAAGTCACTATTACAGAAAATTCATCTACCAAGATAAAGACTGTTACAATTTCATTTTCCCAGTTACCATAAGTTACCAAGTCTAGTCTAAAGTATTGACAAATAACTAAATATATTGTATGATAATCAGATTTAGCTATGCTAAATCTGATTTTTATGTTAAGTTTGAGTTACATGGTGCCCATGTTGGAGGCACGAATCTCTTTGACAGACAGTAGGAGGTAATTATGAGAAAGAGAACTTTGGTTCGTCTTGCAGTGTTTGCAATGACGATTTTTGCGATGCTACCTGTTGTGGTTTCTGGCCAAAAGGAAGTGGGTGTAAAACCTCGCCTTCATGCAACCAAAAACTATAGCAATATCGGCATCGTCCGTAAGCTTGTCGTCCATTACACGGACGAAAGCTCAGAAGAGATCTTCGCCTTTGAAAGCCAAGATCAAGACGGGATGATCCGGCTCACAAGTGGTTCCGGTTCAAATGTTGATTTGGACAAGTACAACAGCAAGCAAGTACTGCTCAATGGTCTGCAAGATCTGCGAACAGGAAAGCTGACTGCTCTTAGCGTAATCCAAATTTCGCCTGAAGACCCTCGTCCGCAGGTGAAAGATGGTAAGCTCCCAATGGGTCAGCGTACTTTTGATACTGACTCAAAAGAGTTTGAAAGCTACATGTCTAATTTTTTGACGTTGCCGCCGCCGCTGCCCAGCATTCGGATGAACTACATTGCACCAATGAATTTCACTGATCTCCTTAGTACACCGTTAACACAGGAAGAGTTGAATTCTCGTATTTTTACGGATTCTCAAGCAACCAACGGACAGTACTCAGAGAGTGATTTTTATTGGCAAGCTTCGGAGTTTAAGTATCGGGTAATCGGTGAAGTTGAGCCTTGGAAAACAATTCCGTTTACCAGCGCGAATTGTGTTGACAATATGTTTGGCGCTTGGACAAATGCACGAATGGCAATGATCCCTAACGAGATCAAGGCTATTTACAAGCGCTACACATTTGTTTTACCAACCATTCCTGGTTGTACAATTGATGCAGTCGGAACAGTTGGGACGAAAGGTGATGAAACTGTAAATCAGTATGCCTGGATTCCGATTACGGGAAATAGGATTACTAATCTGTCAGAATTCATCTTAGCTTTTGAGCATGAACACGCTCATAACGACGGTTTTCAACATCCTTGCGGGCTTATAATCGCTACCGGTGGTTGTTCAGATACAAATGACAGAGCTGATAACGTTGGGGTTAGACTGCGCTACCCCAACCTCTACAACAGGCTTTCCGCCGGTTGGTTTAGTGGTAAACTTGTCACTTTAAACGGCCCTGGTGTATATACAGTTAACTTGCGCTCTCCAGCGGTAACTACTAAGACGCCAAAGGGGGTAATGGTTCCCTTGTACAACGCCAATGGAACTTCGTCTGGTATGATTCTGCTTCTTGAGGTCAGAAAAGACATGAACTTTTACGAGTTTTTCCCTCCCCAGTACTATACATATAAGACAGGGGTGGCAATTCGTCGCGGTTCTGTGGATTTATCTGTCAATACAAGTAAGTCCTACCTGTACGACACAACCCCAAATTCTCCAATCGGTTTTGACGATGCTCCACTCCAGGTGGGATTGTCGTTCTCCGATCCGGAATTCGGGTTTACTGTTGAGCATGTTTCCAGTTCTCTTGCCAGAGGAACCGTCATTAAGGTAACTCTGACTCATGGACCGTAAGTTTGGTTTTTAAGCCAACCAAACCTCTACTGTCAAAAATTGCGGCAATCTCACGATTGCCGCTTTTTGTTTGCAAATCTACTTTTTCTATGCTATAATTAAACAAATAAAGTTCGTTGAGAAACCAAAAAAATTAAAATGAATAATAAGAAATTACTCTTTGGTTTAGTAATTGCTCTACTCACTGTTGGGGTAGCGGTTTTTTACTTTAACCAAAAACCTTCAGGGACTACAGATAGCTCTGAAAATTCGCAATTTACAGATTCAAAATCCGGTCAACAAGATGTTCCATTTGGAGAACTGCCAAAAGCATTTCCAAAGACATTGCCAATTCCAGCAGGGTCAAAAGTCCTTCAAAACTTTACTTCTACTTCAGATGGCACTCTTCAGTCCACAAGACACATGAGTACCCCTCAGACCTTGGATCAAACAATTACTACTTACTCAAATTACTTTAAGGGTGAAGGTTGGCAAGAAATTTCTTCTAAGCAAGTCAATGCGAATACAAAAACATTATTGCTCAAAAGAAAAGAGGATACTGTTTTAGTCGTTGCTCGCTATAGTCCTACAACTAAAGAGAATAGTGTAGAAATAACCTTAACAGAAATAAAGCGATGAAAAACATTTTTAACAAAATAACTAGCCTGGTTGTAATTGCAGTAATCTTTAATGCGATTATCCCAGTGCTCCCCACAAATCTGCTTCCAAGAGTGGAAGTCAAAACTGCTCAAGCAGAAGCTCTTTGTACTGGTATCTCAGTCGATGTAGAAGCCTTTGATGTTACAGCTAACGCATCTTTAGGAACTTTCAGTGCAGACGCAAGCTCACAGTTCTATACTTTAAATGTTCCTTTTGGCCATGTAGTTCAGTACAGAGGTGAAGGAGGTGGTACGCCGTCTTTCAGTTCATCTATTTCTTATCATACTACCGATGGATTTAATTACTATGTAAGTTCTTTCCACCCGGACCCTTCACCGCCAGGTTGGTCTAATTACTACACAGCTCCAGTAATTTATGAAAATGGCTCTTACCGTTACGAAAGAACAGAGAACCTGTGTACTGCGCAAGAGGGTTTTCCAGGAGACAGTCAGGCTTCTGTGTTTATTACTCTGTCTACAAGCGGTTTTAACTTAGTTTGTGGTAACACCCCTCAAACAGTTCCTGCGGGAACTACTGTTGTCTTTGCAATTTCCGCAGACATTGGCGGCACATTTACTTCGGACATCGACGTCACAATGACAAGCTCTCCAACAGGGCCAGTAGCTAGTCCTAACCCACTTACTCTTACCTCTCCAACTTACGCAGACAATGTATCTGTAGCGACTACAGAGCTGCCTTTTGGAACTTACAACCTTACTTTTAGCGGTACTGGCGGAGGAATGACAGATACTTGTGATGCAACTCTACAGATCATGCAAGTGATTCCAACAGCAAATATTAAATTTGATAACTCCGATGAACCAGTCAGTGTTGTTGATGGTGCAACTGGACTTATTAGTTGGGAAAGCCTGAACGCTACTTCCTGTACCGCAACATCAAGTCCTGTAGTTGCAGGGTGGGGAGACAACAACCCAGTCACTCCGCTTTCAAATCCATACCCAGGTGGGGTTAATGTGAGGTTATCTGGGCCTCAAACCTATACTTTTAGTATTAGTTGTACAAATGGCACAAGCTCTGTAGACGACTACGTCCAAGTAATCGTCGGAAATCCCACACCAGCAGTCACCCTACAATGTACTGGTTTAGGTGATAAAGTTCCTCAAAACGGACCGTGTGACCTGAACTACAATACAGCTGGTGGTTTAACTTGGACAGCAGAAAACGTTACTAGTTGTTCAACTATTCCAGACATTGGAGTTGAGATTGCGGTTCCAACTGGCACTGGATCAACAGGAAACCTCACTTCAAATACAACTTTTACAATTAATTGTACTGGTCCTGGTGGAGTTGCATCAGATACAGTAGATTTTAATATCCTTTCTAATCCAGACTTCACTATGACTTGTAGTCCAGCAACTGTTTCAGTTGCGCCAGGTGACTCCACTTCTTACTTAGTAGAACTAGGCTCAGTAGATGGTTATTCAGAAGCCGTCATTCTTAGTGGTGAAGCTGTTGGTGGTACTGGCAAAGGTGAAGTTCCAACATTTGAATTCCCGACCAATAAAGAACCTGTGCCTTATGATCATTCACCAATTGTTAATACAACAAAAGATGTTTCTCCGGCAGCCTATACTCTTACTTTCACAGCTACAGACGGTTCCATTACAAAAACTTGTGATGTTGAATTATTGGTTGAGGCAGATCCATCACCAAATATTCCTACTTTAGTTTCAACTTCTAGTGCTGGTGCTTGTGGCACAATCAATATTTCTTGGCAGCGTGGTAGTGGTGGTGTGACTCCAACTGGATTCCGTGTTTACCGCCGAGCAAGTATAAAAGATGCATGGGAGCAATTAGATGCAGATATTCCATATAGTGGTTCAGTGAAAACTATTTATGAGTTAACCGACTCAAGTCCACTTAATCCAACAAGCTCAAATTACTACTCAGTGGCTGCATACTATAATTCAGTAGAATCATCAAAGGTAGATTCTTCCTCATCCCCAATAGTTCCTAATGCTTGCACACCTGATGGATCCCTCTCTGATAAAGACTTAATTCAAGTTTCAGGAAAGATAAAAAAGACTTTCCCTGCAGTTGCTTGCTCTGCAAATTCAGAAACAGCAATCTTACCAAACAACGCTTTGTTCTCACCAGGCGATATTGTCACTTTCCAAATCAATGTATGTAATTCTGGGGAAGCGCCTATGACTGGAGTTCAAATAATCGATACTCTCTCAAACCTATCAAGTCCAGACAATTTTACCTCAGACACAAAATGTTTGAACAAAGCAATTTATGACGGTGACAAAACTATTACTTTTTATGTAGCCGATGTCCCGGCAGGTGGCTCTGGAGTAGAAGCTTGTAGTGTTACTTTCACAGCAGTGGTCACTGCCCCAGGTTCTACTAGCTCTTCTTTGTATCGATTTCAAAACTCAGCAAGGATTATTTCAAATGAATCAACAAGAGAAGTTTACACTCCACCATATTTGTTTAGTCTAACTGGTGGTGTCCCAATCCGAAACGAATCTGCGCCAAACTAATTTTGACAATAGTTAACCAAAGTGGTATCATAGTTTTGCAATAGAGGCTCTAGAAAAGGTCGAAGCCAAGATCTCCTATAGCAGAAAATCATAAGACGAACATGGAGAAAGATCAAGAATTTGTTGAATACATCATCAAGGCGCTAGTAGACAATCCAGAAGATGTGAAGACAGACCGTACTGTAGATGAAATGGGTGTACTTATCACTCTACACATCAATCCAGCAGATATGGGTCAAGTCATCGGTCGAATGGGTCAAACTGCAAAAGCAGTCCGCACTCTCTTGAGAGTAGTAGGAGCTAAGCATAAAGCTCGCGTAAACTTGAAGATTGATGAGCCAGAAGGTTCTCACCGCGGTCCTCGTCGTGAATACAGCGACCGAAGCGATCGTTCTGAGCAAGCTCCTACTGAAGATGTAGAAGCAACTCCAGACATGGATGACTTCAAGCTTTAAATTGAACAACAATAAAACCCGCGACCTCTTTGCGGGTTTTATTTTTTCCAAAGCATGTTGCAGAAAATATTTATACGCAGACACCGTTTCGCCTGCTACTCGCTAGCCACTGGCAGTAGCCAGGTCTAGCTCGTGCAGCTGCACTTCGCTTGACTGTCTGCTTGATAAATATTTTCTACAACATCACTGCAAAAGTTATAACTGTAAAATATATAACGCAAAATGAAGAAGAATTTAAAAAAAAGAATAGATGTGTCTGTGATTACTTTGTTCCCAGAGTTCATTGAACAGTACGCTGGGTTCGGGATTATTTCTCGAGCCATTAAGAATAAACTTTTAAAAATAAGTGCAGTAAATCTGCGCCGTTTTTCAGTGGATAAACGCGGTACAGTTGACGATCGTCCTTATGGTGGTGGTCTTGGGATGGTGCTTCGCCCCGATGTTGTAATTAATGCGATTACAAAATTACGAGGACGCATATCTTTAAACTCTACTAAAAAAACCTGTGTGATTCTCATGACCCCGCAAGGCAAGACGTTCAATCAGAAGCTTGCTCATAAACTTTCAAAGTTTGATCATTTGGTATTTGTGTCTGGTCGGTACGAAGGGTTTGACGAGCGCGTTCGAAAATTTGTTGATGAAGAAATCTCTATTGGTGACTATGTGCTTATGGGTGGAGAGTTACCTAGCTTAGTTATTACTGAAGCGGTGCTTCGCCTGGTTCCTGGTGTGCTTGGCAAAGATGATTCAGCAGATAAAGAAAGCTTTACCGAAAACAGTTTAGAGTTTCCGCAGTACACTAAACCAGAAGTATTGGAAATACAAGTAAATGGTAAAATCAAAAAAATGCCTGTACCAAAAGTACTACTTAGCGGGCATCATCTAAATATTGAAAAATGGCGCGCTGAAGAAAGCCTAAAGAGAACTAAGAAGCGTCGCCCAGATTTGTTAAAGTAAAGAAATGGAAATATTTATTGGATATTTATCTCAAGGGTTGTTATTAGGTGCAGCAGCGGGAATCTTACCAGGCCCAGTTATGATGTTTAGCATTGCTCAAGTTTTAAAGAATGACACCTGGTCTGGATTTAAAGTTCAGTTAGGTGCAACTCTGATGGACATTGTGCGCATTTTAATTGTGTTTTCACTTTTTAGTTTCTTACCTCAGAATCAATACTTAATTGGCAGTATATCTTTTTTGGGAGGAGTATTCTTACTTTATATGGCTAGTAGTAATTTTAATTATCAACCGAAACTAGATAATTCATCAAGCAAGATTTCTAATCCAATTTATGAAGGGATGATGGGAAATATTTTGAATTCAGCTGCGTATGTATTTTGGTTGACGGTAGGAGGACCAATTATTCTTACAGCAAATCAAACAGGATTATATCTCAGCGGTTTTATGTTTGCACTTGGTTTTCTTATCTCAATCACATTTATTGGTGGACTAGTCGCTTTTTTTGCCGGCAGTGTCAGACAGTATTTGGCTAGTCACTACTATATTTATATCATTAGAGTATTGGGTGTTGTGATTATATTTTTTGCGGCGCTATCATTTAATCAAGCGTATCAATATTTCATAAAATGAGTTCAGTAACAAAAAAATTTGTTGTAGATGTTTTAAAAACTCGGTTAGATAAATTTCTAGCGGAGCAACTTTCAGATTTATCTAAAGGCGGTTTGTCCCGAGGAAAAATACAGCGTGACATTGAAGCTGGAAGCGTGAAAGTAAATGGAGTTATTCAAGATTCAACAAAACATATTGTCAGAAAAGACGATAAAATTGAGTACACTCCCGTTGTAGAAGTTGTCCCGCAGGCAAAAAATATTCCGATCCATACTTTGTACAACCAACATGGGTTATTAATTTTGGATAAACCTGCAGGTTTAGTTGTTCATCCGGGCGCTGGCTTTAAAGGTGACTCATTGGCCCAAGCGTTGCTTTACCATTTTAAGAACATTCGGTTGGTGGGAGAGGAAGGGCGCAATGGAATTGTTCATCGATTAGACAAAGACACTAGTGGTGTAATGGTTGTTGCACTGACTCAGAAAATGTATGAATATTTGAAAGATTCATTTCAAACCCGCAGGATAAAAAAAGAATATCTAGCTTTAGTTAAAGGAAAAGTTGTGAAAAGTCATGGAAAAATTGATAAATCTCTAGGGAAATCTAAACGGGATTTCCGTAAATATACTACAGATGAGTCAGATATGGTCTTAGTTAAGCCATCTTTAACAGAATATTGGGTTTTGGAGCACTTGAAGGACGGGGTTGACGATTACACCATAATTAAGGTAAAATTACACACAGGTAGAACACATCAGATCCGTGTTCATTTATCTTCTCTCGGATTTCCACTTGTTGGAGATTTACTCTACGGGGGTAAGAAAGTAATGAAAGTTGGATCTCATGAAATCGCTAGACAGTTCTTGCATGCTAAATCTATTGAGGTGCAATTACCAGATGGAGAGTGGATTGAAGCTGAAAGCAAACTACCAACCGATTTGCGAAAGATCTTGAAAGATTTAGGAAGCAAACAAGTTACTCTATTATAAATTTATTTAATTAAACTAAACACATGCCGATTGTAAAAAATCTAAAAAGCGAACAGCTGAAAGAGTTGCCAGAATTCCAAGTCGGCAACACTGTGAAAGTTCATAACCGAATTAAAGAAGGTGGTAAAGAACGTATTCAGATTTTTGAAGGTGTCGTTATCGCTCGTAAGGGTGGTAAGGGTGCAAATGCAACTTTCATGGTTCGCAAAATTGCTAGTGGTGTTGGTGTAGAACGTATCTACCCACTTCATTCTCCAAACATTGCTAAACTAGAAGTAGTAAAAGACGATAAAGTTCGCCAAGCAAAAATTTACTACATTCGTGAGAAGCGTGACAACACTCCTCGCACTCGTCGTAAATTAGTTGTTACTAAAAAGATGAAAGAAGCTGCAGCGAAAAAAGAAGCTACTAAAGCTAAGGCTGAATAATATTAAATAACTATTTAAAAAGCTCTGGACACCCCAGAGTTTTTTTGTTAGAATAGGGCATCGGTAGATTTTTGATTTCTCAGAGGGGGAACAATATGTACTTATTAGAAGGCTTAGAAATCTGGATTAGGATATTCTGGATTGGGTTTGCAGCAATTGCGGTACTTTCCATAATTTCGGTTTGGTACTATGATCGCAAAAAATGCTCCAAGTGTTTGAATCTAGATTTGAAGTATTTTCAAAATGAAGATGGCCTCAAAATGCGAGTGTGCAATTATTGCCGGAAATCGCAATTCTTTGTTCGGAAAGAAGGGAGATGGCAAGATTCACTTTCCAACTCCAAGCAGTGACCTCTTACTCTGGTAATTAAAAAAGCGTCGGTCTTTTTTTAGACAAACGCTTTTTCTTTTTTATCTATAATTAGGATTGAGTGTTGTTCCATTTATCCATCCCGACAGAAGATGCTAATTTTTCTGCTTCGGTCCAGTTGAGGTTTTTAAAGAATGTCTCAATGTAGTCCGCGCGGGAGACACCATAATCAATCATATAGGCGTGCTCATAAACATCTAGTGCAACTAGCGGAGTTGCGTGCCAAACTGGAAAGGCGTCGTGCACATCTCCGAGGTAGTTGAATAGCGTGCCATTTTGCCAATCAAAAGCGAGCCAAGCCCAACCTCGAGCAGCAATGCCGGTAGCTTTTATGTCGGCTTGCCAGTTTTCAAATGAACCAAAGTGCTTTTCAATTTGTTGACCAAGCCATCCATCAGGTTGTTTCGCACTTCCTGCTGCAAGACCACTAAGGTTTGTAAAGTAGAGTTCATGGCTTTTAATAGCACCAACTGCAAATGAGTAACCCATTTTGAGTGCTCTAAGATCAGACTGGGTTGCGTTTGCAGTGGATAGGTCTACAGTTTTTAGCTTCTCTACAATTTCGTTTGCCTTTTTCACATAGCCTTCGTAGAGTTTGTAATGCTCTCCCATCAGGCGCTCAGACATTCCTTCAACGCCATTGATGCTGTCAAATTTTTTGATTTCAAACATAAGTTTTATTAGTTTAAGCTTTGCCTAAAGTTTGGTCACCTTTTTTCCAGTTCGCTGGGCATCGTTCTCCGGTTTGTAGTGCTTCTACAACTCGTAGAGTTTCTGCAGTGTTGCGACCAACACCGCCATCGGAAACAAGTGCGTAACGCAAAATTCCATCTGGATCAATAATGAAAGTTCCGCGTTGGCTTGCGCCATCATCATCTAGAACATTGTAAGCATCTGAAAGTTCTTGAGTGGTGTCTGCAATAATCGGATATTTAATTTCTTTTAGTCTTTCGTCTGTTTCGTACCAAGCTTTGTGGGAGTGTTCACTGTCTGTGCTGGCAGCGATTACTTCGCAGTTTAATTTTTGGAAAGCTTCGTAGTGTTCACCGAACTCTTGGATCTCAGTTGGGCAAATGAAAGTGAAATCTCTCGGGTAGAAAAATAGCACTAACCATTTACCAGCGTAGTCAGATAGTGACGCTTTTTTAAAATCACCTTGATGGTAGGTAGTCATCTCTTCAAAGACTGGGGCAGGGGTTCCAACTTGAGGGCCGAATCCAAAATCAAAGTTTGAATTCATAACACAGTTGTCACATGAGCAATTACATTCATTCATAAATTTAAATTATTTTAATGATCTATATCTTCAGTTTACGCTTTAATGGCAGATGAATCAACTGTTGACTACTTATGAAAAAATATGGTATAGTTTTAAAGTAAAATCAATTATAATTTTTCCGTTCCGATTGAGGTAAAAGTTTCAGAATTACACACGAATGCGACTATTTTCAACTATTTCTACCGTTTTTAAACGCTATAAGTCAGTTCCAATCAGCTAAGCAAAAGTTTGCTTAGCCATTTTTCGCAATCTAAAGTTCTAAACTAAACCTTAATCCTTTCGGGTGTAAGGTTTTTTATGTCAATAATTTATGTAATTGTAGGGCTTGTTGCCGGGGTAATCGTCGGCTACTTAGTTCGCCAAAGTTTTGCATCTAAGAAAGTATCTGGTGCTGAGGCTCGGGCCGAACGAATCTTAGAAGATGCCAAAAACAAAGAAAAAGAGATTCTCATTGAAGCCAAAGCCAATGCTATGGAAATCATTGAGTCGGCGAAGAAGTCTGAAGCAGATTTTCGAGCCCAAATTGTTCGTTTTGAAGAACGTATCGATCGCAAAGAAAAGGATTTGGACCAAAAGGCGAATCAACTTGAACAAAAAGCTCAAGATTTAGAAAAGCGAAATGAGGCTTTAAAGCAAACTGAAGAACAAATCAAAGAGTTAAAAACAGAGCAGTTAGAAAAACTTCAAAAGATTGCAGGGCTTACTCGTGAAGAAGCTGCAAAGGTCCTTATGGACTCTGCGGAAAAAGGTATCTCTGAAGAAATGCTTAAACTTCACAGAAAACTTCTAAATGAAGCTCACGAAACTGCAGAACGAGAAGCACGTAAAATTGTTGCGCAAGCCATTGAACGCATTGCCACAGAAGTGACTGCTGAAAGTACAACTACCACAGTGGTAATTCCAAACGAAGAAATGAAAGGCAGAATCATCGGTAAAGAAGGTCGTAACATCCGCGCCTTTGAAACTCTTATGGGTGTTGAAATTCTCATTGATGATAGCCCTGACACAGTAGTTGTTTCTGGTTTCAATTCCATTCGTCGCCACATTGCAAAACTTACTTTGGAAAAACTTTTGCAAGATGGCCGTATCCATCCTGCTCGTATTGAAGAAGCTTACGAAAAGAGCAAAGCAGAAATCAACGAACAAATTAAACAAGCTGGAGAAGAAACCGTTTACGAACTGGGCATTACAAACTTCCCACCAAAACTTGTTCACTTAGTTGGACGTTTAATGTTCCGTACATCTTATGGACAAAACATATTGAAGCATTCTACAGAAATGGCAAAAATTGCTGCGTTAATTGCAGAAGATCTTGGCGCTGACATTTCTATTGTTAAGCAAGGTGCTCTTCTTCATGACATTGGTAAAGCGCTCGACCAAGATATGGAAGGTACTCACGTAGAAATTGGCGCTCGAATTGCTACCAAATTTGGTCTTGATCCGCGCGTAATTGAAGCGATTGAATCTCATCACCATGATACAGATGTCTCAGAGCATGCTGCTGGCCACGCGCCACTTTCTGTTGAAGCGATGATTGTAGATGCAGCCGATGGAATTTCTGGTTCTCGCCCTGGTGCTCGAAAAGACAGCTTTGAAAACTATGTGAAGCGTTTGTCTGACTTGGAAGATATTGCTAATTCATTTGAGGGTGTTGAAAAGACCTATGCCATCCAAGGTGGTCGCGAACTCCGCGTGTTCGTAACACCGAACGCACTAGACGATTACGGTTGTCAAAAACTTGCGCGTGAAATTGCGAATCGCTTAGAAACTGAATTGAAGTTCCCAGGAGAAATTCGTGTTCACGTAATCCGTGACTTTAGAGTAATTGAGTATGCACGCTAAAATCTTAATCATCGGAGATATAATGGGACGACCTGGCCGGCACGCGCTGCGCCAGGTTTTGCCTATATGGAAAGAAGAGTTTGGCTACGATGTACTTGTCGGTAATGTAGAGAACCTCGCGCATGGTAAAGGGGTCACTCCTAACACTATCGCAGAAATGGAAGAACTTGGCTTTGATGCGTACACTGGCGGTAATCACATCTTTGATACGGGTCCTCATGCAGAAAGTTGTTTTGAAAAATACGACAAGATTGTCCGTCCATCAAACTACATTGGCGACTACCCTGGAACAGGTTATTATCGGTTTGCGAAAA
>CAZXPB010000003.1:52866-53702 GCA_964642585.1 uncultured Candidatus Saccharibacteria bacterium | reverse complement strand
TAATGCAGACCTAATGTTTCCAAGCCTGCGTTCAGGTATGAAATCGAGTGGTTTCTATTACAGCCAGATGATTATTTGGCTGAAAAATCAACCTGTCATGGGTCGGAAGGATTATCTATCCATGTACGAATTGATTGCTTATGGATGGTTTGGTAAACACAGAATGGAAAGGTCTAAATCAAAGAACGTAATTTTCTATCCAAGACCAAGCAAATCAAAACTTCATCCCACTCAAAAACCAAGTGGGCTGCTTCGAAGAATTATTCCTGACTCAACAAAAGTTGGCGATATTGTTTATGATCCGTTTCTGGGAAGTGGCTCGACAGCCGTAGCCTGTGAACACTTGGGTCGAAAGTGTATTGGAATCGAACTTGACGAGACTTATGTAAAAACAACACTGACCAGGCTCGAAAAACTGACAGGCAAGAAAGCGGTAAGAATATAGGTTATGCAAGACGAAGATTTTTCCAAAGATCCATATAAATCACAAACCTACCAAACGTATGCTCTTTGGAAGTCTCTTCCTTCATTCCTAAAGGGTCAACCCAGAGTAGCTCTTGAGAAGTTTGGCATTGAGGAAGAAGTGGTATTCGAATTGCTTGCGATCAAAACCCAGTTGGAATTCTCAAAAACGCATCGAGTAGATGCTGGTACTCTAACTGATTGGAACAAGAGGCTTGAGAAAGATGGGCTGATCAAAGATGTCAATTCTTGGGCTAGAAAGTTAACGCCAAATGTCATTTTTGCGCTCTATAAAAATATTATTAAAAGCGGTCGAGCTCATGAAGTAAAAGCTTGGTTCGAAATTATAGAAAACACTTAATATGACTAATCCA
>CAZXPB010000003.1:52435-52805 GCA_964642585.1 uncultured Candidatus Saccharibacteria bacterium | reverse complement strand
CGTAAAGTTATGAACAAAGAGATGTCACTTAAACAAGCATCTATGATAGCGAAGCTTGCATATACTCTGTCCAGAAACATCGTAAATACTGAACTGAAAGAGAGAGTTGAATTTCTTGAAAATGCATTAAGGAGAAACAGATAATATGAAAAGTCTAAGTAATATACTAAGAAGATCAAATATCACCCCGTTTGAACGAGTTAAAGCACTTGTTCATAATGATGTTCATAAGAAAAAGACAGGCGAAGATGCTCTATCAGACTCAGATATATATTCTTTAACTCAAGGGTGGAGTGCGAATGCGTCCGAGGCGAAGGAATACAATCGGTATTTAAAAATGGTTAATCTAGAAAGCTCTATGGAAATGGAT
>CAZXPB010000003.1:51101-52425 GCA_964642585.1 uncultured Candidatus Saccharibacteria bacterium | reverse complement strand
GCACAGCTGTTTTTGAAAAGTTCACAAGTATCAATTTTAAGAACCCAAAGAGTGCTTGATAGCTTTCTTTATTATTATTCAAAAAAATACAAAAATGTAACTGATAAATCTTTTATCAACGACATTCCTGTCGACCAAGCCGTACGGTTTCTGGCACGCAGTACTTACTTGCAATATGACAAATTACTGCATAAATTTACTTTTCAGAACCTCCCTAAAGAGATACAAAATGACTTACTCCTTCTCGATGAGTCGGTTGCTCATGATGAAAAATACCTTGGTGATCACGTTTTTCTTTATGAACGATTTAAGGATGGCACCTCGTTGAGTAATGGGGACAAGGACTTGATAGTTAACAACATATATTCCCGGATGTACTACAAAGGGGCAAAGCGAATTAAAAATAGCGTACTTGAAAAGGATGGATTTCTTCTCCATGCTTACTTCGCTGAATTACCCATTAAAGAGCTATTCCAAAAATTGATTGATGAAGGATTTGGCAAAAACCGAAAAAAAGATGCTGACATGGAAGGAAATGTCTTGTCTCTAGCTGCAGAGTATGCAGAAAGTCAAAATATTAGCATAGAAAAACTTATTAAGGAAAAGTTGTTAGAGTGGCTTGATAATGGGCTGTTTATCAGTGAATTTTTACCGCTTTCTATGAGCGATCGTTTTGACACTTGGAATGGAAATACAAAAAAGAAACATAGCGAACTTTTTATGGTTTGGTATGCAGAACTTAGAAAATCTGAGCTGTATTTTCAAAAATTGTTCGATACTAATAGATTACAAAAAAAGAAAATCAAAAAAGATTTCTTAGGAATGCCAAGAATGATAGAAGTAGTAACCGGGGATAGTCTATATGCTTGTACAGAAAATGCTGATTTTGTAACGGCATACAGAAAGCAGATTGAAATTCTTTTGCCAGCATCAAATATTTTTCTGTTTATTGAAAAGTACGCATCGCCGCTTAAAAACAATAAAACTCTGCGCGAGTTTAAAAACCTAGCTCAAAAAGTTTCAAGCGTATTTGAGATTGATATGACGGCAAGCTATGCAGAATTTATTAATTCGTATCAGGAAGAAGTGAGGTTACTCAACCTCAGCTTAATCAGGATTGTAGGAATGGCGACAGAGAGTCTGTATATAGAGTCCATGCAGTACATCGTTGATATTGACGAGAATTGTTTCACCTTTGATCTTGCGATTGATGACAAGACAGTAGTAGCTAATATTGCCAATAAATATGGCGATGAATTTAAAGAACTAAATATGTAAGCTTGTCTTTTTCTCTGGGGGATTTCGACCAAATCTTTGATCGAAA
>CAZXPB010000003.1:48685-51042 GCA_964642585.1 uncultured Candidatus Saccharibacteria bacterium | reverse complement strand
TGTGTATATGAAGACAACAGCACCAATAGGCTATGAGTCGCCCCAAGTAGCCCAAATAGCAACAAAAGTGAGGTATTGCCTGTATGCGAGGAAATCAACGGAATCTGAGGAACGCCAAGTTCTTTCTATAGACTCGCAGATTAAGGAGATGCTCCTATTAGCTGAAAAAGAGAATCTTGAGATAGTGACCATGAAGCGAGAAAGCCACTCGGCTAAGGAGACTGGGCAACGCCCTGTCTTTAACGAAATAATTGAGGAGATAAAACTAAATAAGTTTAACGGGATACTGACGTGGGCTCCTGACCGTATCAGCAGAAATGCAGGTGATCTTGGCAAAATCGTAGACCTGATGGATGCAGGACTGCTGGAGGAAATTAGAACGTATGGCCAGAAGTTTTCCAACAATCCAAATGAAAAGTTTCTTCTCATGATTTTAGGAAGTCAGGCGAAACTAGAAAACGATAATCGAGGTGTGAATGTGAAGCGTGGCCTTAGGACTAGAGTGGAGATGGGGCTTTGGCCAGGGGTTGCACCGCTTGGATACTTAAACCAAAAGCACATGGACAAGAAGTGCCAAGTGATAATTGATCCATTGCGAGCTCCAGTTATTAAAAAGATGTTTGAGAAAGTGGCTTATGAAAAGTATTCGGGTAGAAAAATATATAACTGGCTTCGGCACGAGCTCAACTTTTATACTAGAGGTAATAAACCTTTGACGCTGGCAGGGATATACCGAATACTCGACAACCAATTTTATCACGGCACGTTTGAGCATCCGAAAAAGAGCGGTAACTGGTACACTGGAAAGCACGAACCGATAATTACCCAAGAGCTATTTGAAAAAGCTCAAGCGCACATAAAGCGGGACAAAATCATAAGAGAAAACAAAGAATTCGCATTTACTAAACTATTTACTTGCGGATATTGTGGTAGTGGAATATCTGCTGAAGAAAAGTACAAACTCCTTAAAGATACTACGCATGCTAGATACATATACTATTCCTGTAGCAGAGCAAGAGACAGAAATTGCAAAAATAAGTATATTCGTGAAGAAGATTTGATTACTGAGTTATTAAAGATACTGGACAAAGTTAATATTAATGAGCTTGGCATGAGGCAAAAGCTTGAAGATGAAATTGCAAGATTCAATATATTTCAAAGGTCAGTGCTGGGCAGTAAAGGCAAAATTGAAAATAAAACAGATACAGATATACGCAACTATGCTAAGTATATTCTGAAAGAGGGTTCAACGAGTGAAAAGCGAGAATTGCTTGGCAACTTAAGGTCTAGAATTATTTATAAGGACAAAACACTTACGCTGATTTCCGAATAACTATCTTAAAAGAAAGGAACTATGAGCTTTTCCATCTTCTTCGACTGGTCTAGAGCTTTGATCTTAAAAATTGAATAAGTGTTAATTACTTAAAACTAAAGTGGAAGAGATGGCAACTGTGTTAGGAGAAGCTAAGACTAATCTTCTTTTTCTAAATCAAACAGCACTACCTGTTTATGCTCAGGGTCGTAAAACATGTTACTTGTCGTAACATCTTTATAATCCTCTAAGGTATCGTATACGAATCCTAGTTTTTCTGCTATTTCTTCTCGCTCTTTGTCACTCAAATCTTGACCTAAGTAATCAGCCATGGTTGGTAGGTTCTCCCATTTTGCTACGAAGTAATCATTGCCCTCGTTATCTGTGTAACCTAACTGGGAGTCTATTAATCGAACATCATTCCTATTTCCTATTCGCCTTTTAGCTTCTGCGAAACTGTCCATAGCTTTATAGCCAGTTCCGCGTCCCAATTCCTTTCTTAGGAAATAAGTTTCACCCAAACTTTCAATTTTAAAGTTTTGTGACCAATTTCTCTTTTGAAAATATGTTACTGTTACACCGTTCTCTTCAACGCTTGCTCCTTCAGGTTGAGATTCCAAAGTTTTAACTAATTTCAATACTTGCTTAATAATGCCAGGCGCATTTCCAGAGAAGCCTTTAATTCTGGCGTGTACGCTAAAGAACGAGATTCAGTCTCCTTGTTAATTAACTTATCCTCGGCAGGGTTATTTAAAGAATTACAGGTCTCACAGGTTGAAGGAAAGTTTCCGTGTGGGCACATTCCATTTAGTTGTTCTGATTCTTTTTCATGCATATCATTATAATTTACTATTACTTATTATCCACGGCTTCTTTTATTTTACTCGCTAAGATTTGGCTATAACTTCTATTCTTGCCATCAATAACTTCATCTTTTCCCATACTCGCATCGGATATCTTATCTCCAAAAAAAGTACCTGCCACCTCTAATGCTTTTTGCGCATCCGCCTCAGACGCTCCATGCATAACGACCTGATCATTTAGA
>CAZXPB010000003.1:47459-48675 GCA_964642585.1 uncultured Candidatus Saccharibacteria bacterium | reverse complement strand
ATCAAATCTTGAAATATTTTAATGTCCCCGTTATATCCGCTCTTCTGTAGTTCTTGCATGAAAGCCTTAAAATTATCGGGAGCTAAATCATGCAAATCTTTAACCGCAAAGTATGACTTATAAGTTTCTTGGCTATTATCTTTTACACCTTCATTTATTCCGAAAAAAAGCCACGAATTCGCATCCTTAGTGCCTTGTCTCACTTTAATTCCTGGTGCGATTTGCCTATTTTCGGTACCAGCTTGCTGTCTAACTTCATAACTGAATTTATTAAATTCCGCATCTAACTCTTTATCAGCTGCTGCCTTTGCTTCCTTTGCCATCTTTAACACCTCCTCTACCGAAGTACCCATCCTATTCCACGGAGCTTTTCTCAGCTGGTCATCATCAATTTTCAAAGAATTATCAATAGCATACTGCATGTACTCTTCTCTTGTCATCTGAGCTAGATCAACACCATTAGCTTTTGCTATTTTTGCTAATTCATAACTCGCTGGCCATCCTACTAATTTTTTCTTATCCTCAGGAGATAATTCAGTTGATTGAGGAGTTTCTATTTGAGTCTCAGGTTGAGAGGTTTCAGGAATCGGAAGTCCTAATTCTTCACGAATGGAATTTTGTTCATTTAAATCCTGAGCTTTGGTTTCTTCTTTCTTGGCTTTTGACTCCTCTTTTTTCCAAAGCTGAGCCATTACTTTTTCTTTGCGAAGTTCTTCTTGTTTAGTCTTTTCCGGGTCAGTGTACTCAGGTATAGTCCAGATATATTCAACTGCTTCAGCACTCATGCCTTCGTATTGGGGAGGGAGCATAACATCATTACTATTTTCATCCGGAGACTCTGTTGGTTTTTCTTGATTCAAACGTTTTTCTAATGCATTACGAAAAGAGTCAGGCAAGCCTTCCATCGTTTTATTAACATCTTCTCCGTCTTTTATGCGCTGTGCATACTCTTCAACCTTTTGGTCTCCAGGTGATAATTGTGGGGTTGTCTCAAAATTTCTATCCATATTTAATAGCTTAAAAATTTAAACTACCCATAGTGTTACACATTTTAGAAAACTTTTAAATGCCTACCTTATCAATACTGAAATCAAAAACTCGCTACTTCATTACAAATGAAAAGTGGCTTAGATCAACCATTTTTGTTATTATATAATTAAATAGACTACCTTAGAAACCAAATTAAAAATAATTCTTTGACTAATCCTATTACTGG
>CAZXPB010000003.1:45153-47449 GCA_964642585.1 uncultured Candidatus Saccharibacteria bacterium | reverse complement strand
ATTTCACTTCTATGGAATTGGCTCTGCAAGTAGCTAAGAACCAAGTCTTATCTTTTTTCTTTATCTTACTCCTTATTTCGGGAGGGTTATCGGCACTCCTTCATGAACAAGTTGATTCAATTGTTTTCTTCGCTATTGCTGGTATCAATGCCGTATTAGGTTTTATCCAGGAATTCAGAGCTAATCGCAGCGCACAATTATTAGAAAAAATGGTTGCCCATTATGTGACCGTAAGAAGAAATAGTAAAATAAAAAAAATTCCCAACATTGAATTGGTGCTAGGAGATATTGTACTGCTAAACCCCGGCGATATACTAGCTGTCGATGCTCAAGTAATTTCATCAGTTGATGCTTTTTTAGATGAATCTATGATTACGGGAGAATCACTTCCTCGCTTAGTAAATTCTAGGGAAAAAATTGGTGCGGGTGTAACAGTAGTATCGGGCAGTTTGACAGTAGAAGTAACAGCAGTAGGAAAAGATAACTCTCTAAGTCAGTATGCAGAGAAGGTTGTAAAGTTAGAGAAAAACAGTAACTTTGAAAAGTTTATACATACCATAAGTAAAACTATTCTACTAGTAACTACATTTTGCTTATTGATCGTTTTGGTCGTTAATGTTTTGGCAACACATGGAATGGGAATTTCAGAATACATTTTATTTAGCATTTCCATGCTCATTGGGGTTGTCCCAGAATCATTACCTCTTATAGTCACTTTAATTTTTACAAGCGAAGCGATAGCACTTTCAAAACAGCAAGTCCTAATAAAGAAGTTGTCAGCTTTGCAAAATCTAGGTTCAATGAACTATTTATTCACTGATAAGACAGGAACAATTACTGAAAATATATTGCGAGTTAAAGAGATTGTGGCTATCGATGACTCTTTGGCAAAAAATTTAATGATAATCTCTAGCGGTAATTATGAACGAATGCCTATGGATGAAGTGTTCGATCAAGCCTTAAGGCAATATTTCGTTACCAGCAATTTACAAGCTGATCGTAAAAATTCTGGCTTAGAATTAGGTTTTGAAGCCTATCAGGTATCCCGAGGGTACGCCATTCATCTCCTCCCGAATGGTGATGCAATTTTCCGAGGACAATACGATGAGGTAATAAAGGCGTGTATTAAAACCCCTAGTCATATCGAGAAAAAGTGCCAGGAATATGAAACTCAAGGCTTGCGTGTAATAGCTATGGCTTACAGAAATAAAGATGGAATTCACATGCAAGGAATAGTGGTTTTTGAAGATCCCCTTAAGCCTGACGCAATATCGATATATAAAACTCTATCTAAAGTGGGTATTGATATGAAAATAATTACCGGTGATACTATTGAAGTAGCGAGGTATATTGGGAATATCCTTAAACCTGCGAAAAATGAAAACTATGCCTTTGGCATGAACGAATTAAAAAACACTCCTAGCCATAAATTAGACAACTACTTTATCTATGCCAAATGTAAACCTGAGCAAAAATCTTTATTGATAGATAATCATGAATCGCGAGGTGTTGTCGGTTTCTTAGGGGAAGGAGTCAATGACGCCATGGCATTAAAACGAGCTGATATTGGCTTTGTAGTAAATAATGCGAGTGATATTGCTCGACAAGCTGGTGATGTGATCTTACTTGAAAAAAGCCTACACCCTATCATTAATGCTGTAATGCTGAGCCGTCGAGCATTCACTAAAGTCCGTACCTATCTATTATGTACACTGACTGGAAACATAGGCACTCTTATTTCTTTGACTACAGTAGTAGTAATCTCTCAACAAATCCCTCTTTTACCGATTCAAATTTTACTTAATAATCTACTAACTGATCTACCTCTTTTGTTTTTGTTGTCAGATAGAATATCTGAAAATTCACTGCAACATCCTGTGAAAGACGAAATCAAAAAGTTCTTCAAAATTATTATAATCTTTGCTGCAATAAGCTCTGTTTTTGATTTTCTTTTTTTCTTTCTATTCCGTCAATTCGATATATCCGTATTACGCACTGGATGGTTTGTGTTTAGTGTATTGGCAGAGCTAACTTTGGTTGTTTCATTGCGGTCAGAGCTTTCAATTTTTAAAGCACCACGAATTTCTAAAATATTAACAATTGCATTGATAACATGTTTAGCAATAGCAATAGCATTGCCTTATCTTCCTATAAAAACTATTTTCTCTTTTGTGCCACTCACAAGCCCCCAGCTAATGATATTAGCTGGACTTACATTAGTATATCTTGGTGCTAATGAAGTGGCTAAACTCATCTTTCGACGTTATCTCTTCTAAATGAATCTCAATAGTTACTG
>CAZXPB010000003.1:31011-45143 GCA_964642585.1 uncultured Candidatus Saccharibacteria bacterium | reverse complement strand
GCTAACACTAAACCTCTTTTAAGCTTAACTGTAAGTTCTGGAAGTAGTTCGATTTTTATGATCTCCGACAGAAAGACAGTATTGTCGGTATTTTTCTAGACCAAGCACATACCTAAGCAGAAACCAACAACCTTTCCTTCTTCAACATCTTGTAGCAAGTATCAAAGTTAGCTACCTGTATTAGTTTGAGAATATGCACTAGATTCTTAACATACTCGAGCACTGGGGTCTTCAGCCCATCTAAATCACACGATAAAAAAGTCTTATGGCTGGGTTGGAAGGATTAACTAAGTGAGTCGCACTGCTTCCATAGCTAAATGGGTTCATCCGATAATAAATTGTCCTGGCGGAGAGGGAGGGATTCGAACCCTCGGTGGAGTTTACCCACAGTGGTTTTCAAGACCACCGCACTAGACCACTATGCGACCTCTCCTGAGCCTTGTACATTATAACATCAATTTGGAAAAACAAAAACAGGCCTTATCTCTAGAATTTGGCCTGTTTTTAATTGATTTCTGTTTCCTGAGTTACATCCATACGGAGGCATTTAGTCGCAAGTTTTATGAGTAAATGCCTCCGTACGATTGAATGAGAAACAGTTGGTCAAATAAATTGAAGTCTACTCGTAGTACTGTGATTCACTTGGTTCAATAATGAATGTTCCTTGAGCAGTTGTCGGGTCTGTAATCACTTCCGGCTCAGTAGGTTCAGCTGGTTCAATCGGTGGAAGTTTCACTGGAGGTTTGGCAGTTGGTGTTGTGACATCACCTTTTACTGTTCCATCTTCGCTTGCAAGTATCAGAATTTGAAGTGCTATTAAAGTGCCATCAGGTTTTTTGGAGCCGATTACAGTCGCTCTGCCGGAAATACTCTTGAAGTCTGTAGTAGTGCCATCTGAATTTGTGATAGTAGTTTGGTCAGTGACAGTAAACGTATTTTTCTCAACAGTAACTTTGTTTGTTCCCCACACTGAGACATTGCCAGTAATGGACACTTTACTTGGGAAATCAGCGAGAGTTTGATCGTTAACTGTAGCTATAATTTTTGCTAATGCTTGATCATTTTTCTTGCTATCTTCAAGTGCAAAAGTGGCAATAGTTTTTGCTGAACTTGAGTCACTGCTAATGCTTAGTTCTGATAGTACATCTTTTTGCTCTTTGTTTACAGCGACGAGATTGTTAAGTAGGGTAGGGTCTTGTTTTGAAATTGCATTTGCTGTGGCAATAGGTCCGGCTTCTGCAAAAGTTTTTTCAGTCTGGTTTTTTAGTTCTGCGAGTGCAAGAGTTTCTGTTTCATCGTTGCCATCACTTGCTGCTTGCTTTACTTCATCAAGTCTTTTTTGCATCAACTCAACATGAATGCTTGCAACTTTATCTTGATCTTGGGTTAGTGTCAGACGAACTTCTTCAGTAGCGCGTTTTAAACTGTAAAGCTTATCACCTGGAAGACTTCCTTCAGTAGCACTAACAATTGCACGACCGCCAACTAAAGCGACAACTAAGCTTAGCGGAATTGCAGCAACTCTAAAGAAAGAAAGGTATTCAAAGAATCTAGTTTTTGGGTTGAGTGCGCTAGCATATTTGTGAGCTTTGTATGGTGTTGGGGGAGTAAGTTTTTGAATATTCATTCCCATTTGAGCAACCAAAAGAAGACTTTCCAATTCTTCTTGGAAGTCTTTATAGTCAGCCGCAATAATTTTTGGAGATTCGCCCAGTTCTAGGCGATCTAATGCGGTATTAAAAATTTGATCGGGAATGTTCATTGTCTATTAGTTCTTTAAGTTTACTAATTGCTCTATGTTGAAGTACTCTCACGGCTCCTTCGGTTTTATTTAACATCTGAGCAATGATATCATTATCTAAATCTTCAAGAAATTTTAATTTAATAACTTGTTGTTGTTCTGGAGAAAGTTCCTTCAGTAATTTGATAAACAATATTTGTTGGGTTTGCAAGTTTACTACATCCACAACATTTGTTTCGTATTCAAGTGTGTTCTCAATTTCTTCCAAAGGTACAATCTGTTTTTTGCTTCGGTAGTAGTCAATTACTTTGTTACGAGCAATTTGGAACAACCACCCTTCAAAAGCTTTCGGTTCGGCAAGACCTCTGATTTTGCTAAATACTTTTACGAACACATCTTCGGTTAAATCTTCTGCGGTTTCCTTGTGAGTCACGCGGTAGTAGATGAAATTATAGATGCGCTCAAAGTAAGCATTGTAGAGATCCGCTAGGGCTGTTTCAGAGCCAGCTTGAGCCTTCTTCAATATTTCGATGAGATTTGCCTTGTCGTTCATATAGACGGCCTTGCTCGGCTTTCGTTACAGTTAATATTTATCGATTATTTAGATATATTGTAGCATATAATAAATTTTCTTCGATCTAAAGGTATAAGAGAATCCTAACAATGAAAGCAAAAAAACCGGCATCTGCCGGAAATTCTGGCGGAGAGGGAGGGATTCGAACCCTCGGTACGGCTTTACAACCGTACAGCGGTTTAGCAAACCGCCGCACTAGGCCACTATGCGACCTCTCCATAACTAATCCATTTTAACGAATAATAGGTATTTGGTCAATTATGACACAGTAATTTTTTAATCTTTTGCTAGACTAATACACCACACAATCTCCACGCCACTTTGTTTGAGCACGCGCGTTGCTTCAAGTAAAGTTTGACCAGTTGTACAGACATCATCAATTAACAAAACTGAGTGCGGTAAATTTCCTTCCCACTCTTTTGCACATACAAACGCATTTTCAATGTTCAATTTTCTTTGCTCGCTTGCCAGATCTTTTTGAGTTCTAGTATTTTTATTCCGTGTAATTAAGTTCGCCAAGGGAATCCTGAGAACTTGCGCCATAGCTTTGCTTGCAACCCCAGATTGATTAAACCCGCGCCACTTTTTTCTTTGGTTGTGAAGGGGGATCGGACAAATGGTAAATGTTGAGTGATTTTTTAGCTCGGAGAAAAGCATTTGTGCACAAAGAATTCCAAGGATTGAAAACACCTCCGGGATAAAATAGTATTTTCCAGAGATGATCATCTCACTCACAACCGGAGTTCGATAGGGAAGAGCACACACCAGGCGATCTGGTGTAAGAGGAGTGCGGCATTGCTTGTGTGTGCCCCCACCTTTAGATATTTTTTGGCAAACAATGCAAAAACTTTGCGCCAGTTTGGGAATTTGAGTTATGCAGATTTTGCATAAATAGTTTCCCGCGCGCTTGCAGTTAAAACAATATTTTGGATAGAAGATGTCTGCTAAAATATTTAGCCCAAAAGAAAACAGTTTTGTCATGTTCTAACCATAACAAAACTGTGTTCAAGATTTCATAAAGTTTTCATCAAGATTTACGATAAATCTTTATGCTTTCAATTTTTGATCCTAAACTGGGACTGCGACCGGAGCTTGTTGGGTTTCAAACACAACTTCCCCGGCAAGTACATCTGCGGTAATGATACTACCAGATTGTAGATTCTGAGCAATTATCTTTTCAGCAAGAGGGTCTGAAACTAAATCTTGAATGTTCTTGCGGATGAAACGCGCTCCCTGCAAAGGATCGTAGCTCTTTTCCGAAATTAACTTAATGAGTGCTGGAGTCGCTTTCAAAGTAATATTTTGTTCAGCGAGTCGTTTTTGGACATCACCAAATTGAATCACAGTGACTTTACGTAATTGGTTTGCACCCAGTGGTTTGAAAATTAATATTTTATCTATACGGTTTAAGAATTCTGGACGCAAGTCGCGCTTTAGCTGCTCAACAATACCAAGTTTAATGCGATCATACTCTTTGTCTAGCACTGCTTTTTGATCTTGTTCTAATTCGCGATCAGAAAAACCAATCTTTTTAGCTTGCGCATTGAGTTCTTGCATGCCTAAGTTTGAAGTCATGATGATTACTGTATTCGCAAAATTTACGCGCTTGCCTTGAGCATCAGTTAACTGACCATCTTCTAAAATTTGCAAAAGTATGTTAAATACATCAGGGTTGGCTTTCTCGATTTCATCGAACAGAATTACAGAGTAAGGTTTTCTACGCACAGCTTCAGTTAGTCTGCCACCTTCTTCGTAGCCAACATAGCCGGCTGGCGCGCCAATTAATCTGGATACATTATGGCGTTCCATGAATTCAGACATATCTACTCGGATGAGCGCATCTTCATCTTCAAACACTTCCTTTGCAATCATTTTTGCAGTTTCAGTCTTACCAACACCTGTTGGACCCAGGAACATGAAGGATCCAATAGGACGTTTCGGATCGGCTAAACCTGCTCTGGAGCGGCGAATGGTACGAGCGATTTCTACTAACGCTTCATCTTGACCAACAATTCTACTCTTCAGTGTTTTTTCTAAATTGTTTAATTTACCAATTTCAGTTTGTGCTAATTTCTTTAGCGGAATTTTAGTCATTAGTGAAACTGTCGCAGCAATATCTTCTGCGGTAATTGAATATACTGGGCCAGTTTCTGCTTTTTCTTGAGATTCCAAAGCTTTCTTTTGGTTCATCAATTTTTCTTCAAGACTGCGTAGGTGTAGCGCTGTAGTGAAATCTTGTGACAGGACAGCCTTGGTTTTTTCTTCTTCTAATGCGTCTAATTCGTTTTCAACTTTCTTACGGTTTTTAGCAGTTTTAGAATTACTATGGATACTGCGCAAACTGGATGCAGTTTCATCTATTAAATCTACTGCCTTGTCTGGCAGAAAGTGATCTTGAATGTAGCGATCAGATAAATCCACTGCCGCTAAAATAGCTTCGTCAGTAATTGTGACGCGGTGATGCTTCTCGTAGTTTGGACGAAGTCCTTTAAGAATAGCGATGGACTCGGCCTTGCTTGGTTCATCTACCATAATGGACTGGAAGCGACGTTCTAGTGCGGCATCGTGTTCGATGTATTTTTTGTATTCCGCAATTGTGGTTGCGCCAATGGTTCGTAATTCACCCCGGGCAAGTGCGGGCTTCAAAATGTTTGCTGCATCTAAACTTCCTTGTGATGCACCAGCACCAACCATGGTGTGAAGTTCGTCTATGAACAGGATGATATTCGGATCGGCTTTTACTTCTTCAATAATTTGTTTTAACCGATTTTCGAATTCTCCACGGAACATTGAACCGGCCACGACAAGAGCGAGGTCTAATGAAAGAATTTTTTTATCTAGTAGGATATCAGGTACTTCGCGGTTCGCAATTGCTAAGGCTAAACCTTCAACGATTGCAGTTTTACCAACACCAGCTTCGCCAATTAATACTGGATTGTTTTTTGTGCGGCGACCAAGAATGCTTGTGAGTCTATCTATTTCATTTTTGCGACCAATGACTGGGTCAATGGTGCCAGTGCTAGCTTTTTTAGTTAAGTCTGTTGTGTAGAACTCAAGGACATTGCCTTTTTGCGCGCGTTGATCTAAAGGCCTTCCGTCTGGGCCAAAACTTTGTGGTCCGTGAGTGTGATCAATATTTTCATCACCTTGTAGGTTGTCGCTTGCAGGCATCTCTGGAAATTTAGAAATATTTTCAAACACTGCGACTAGATTATGTTCTAACTCGCCAATGTCTATACCGAGTTTGGAAAGAATGACTTTGGCTTTGTTGGTTCTTGTGGTTAACAACCCATACAGAAAATGTTCAGTACCAATGAACTGATAGCCGTATTGACTTGCAATGATTGCAGAGCGCTCGATGGCGTTTTTTAAATTAGCAGAGAGGATTGGTTTCCAAACATCCGATTCGTTATTTTTATTCACTAAAATTAGTTCCGCTTTGACTATTTCTGGAACTATTTTGGCTTTGATTAAAATTTCGGCAGCAAAAGAACTTTTCTCAGCAACAATACCAAACAGTAAATGTTCAGTACCAATATGGTCATGATGTAATTCTTCGGATGCCATTTGCGCTGCAATAAGAGCATTTTTTGCTCTGCTCGACAGGCGCTCTAATATAAATGAGAAATTATCCATATAATAGGGGAATATTGTTTATTTAAAATATTTAAACTATCTGTTTAGCACTCTCACATTAAGACTGCTAATTTATTTATAACAATTTATATATACAGTGTCAAGGCTAACCATAATGTATAGCCTCTGGGAAATTGTTTGTTTTTAGACAGCGTTTCGCCTTCGGCTGCACTTCGCGAGACTGCCCAAAAACAAACAATTTCCCACAGGCTAAATCCTTTATGGTATCTTTATCGTAACACGCTATAATAGATTAAAGAGAATGTTTAAACCTTCAAAACCCTTAAAAAAACCAGATGATGAAGAACATGGTTATAACTATGCGCTTTTTTTGTTGAATTTAAGCATGCGCACTGAAACTGAGATGCTAGAAAAAATGCAGAAGCGCGGTTATGTGCCAGAAGTTATCAACAAAGTGGTTAAACGACTTAAAGAAGATCGATATTTAGACGATGAGCGTTATGCGGAAGTATTTTTAGAAAGCATGAAACGAGCGAAATATTACGGACCATTTATGATCCGAAATAAAATGTTTGCGAAAAAATTATCAAAAGAGATTATCGCTAAAACTCTGGCAGAATTTTTAAGTTCTGAAGATGAAAAAGAAATTGCTACCAGATATTTGGAAAAAAACTTTGGTCCTTTAAATACTCTAGGAAAATTACCTTACGAAGAAAAACAAAAAATAATGCGCAGATTACTTTCTAGAGGATTTGAGATAGATTTAGTTAAGCAATTTCTCCAAGATCAATAGCCGGCTTGGTTGGACCTTCAATTTTTTCACGATGAGCAATTTCGGCAGTGAGGGCTCGTAATCGTTTATTTAAAAAATCTACACGATCACTATTACCGTAAGCTACATTAGCTTCGGTCTGAATATGAAATTCTTCTTCGGTGCTACGCAGTTGTTCTTGTAATTCTTCAATTGTGTACTCTGAAAAACCTAACTCTTTTAGAATTTCTTCATCTTCAGGTGAGTTTTTAAAACCTTCAGGGGTTGGATAGACTCTTGATTCTGGCATTGTTTTAGATATTAATTATTAACCTCCCATTTTGCGAAGTCGTTCGATTCGTTCTTCGATTGGAGGGTGGGTGTTAAATAGATTCGCAAACCATCCGGTAGATTTACCGTCTTTGTCTTTCAGAGGATTAGCGATAAACAAATGTGCGGTCGCTTTATTAGCCGCTTCAAGTGGTTCATGATCTTGGGCAATTTTTTCCAGAGCGGATGCGAGTCCTTCTGGGTAGCGAGTGAGAAGCGCGCCAGATGCATCAGCTAGAAATTCTCGCTTACGAGACACAGCTAGTTTAATTAGCGTGGCAATTAGCGGGGACAAGATCGCAAGAATAATTCCAATAATGAAAAATATGCCACCAGAGTTATCATTACTATCTCTTTTACGACCACCAAAAAATGAAGCGCGGAGCATCCAGTCAGCAAGTAGCGTGATTACACCGACCAAAACTACCACTAAAGTCATAAACCGAATGTCGTAGTTTCCAATGTGGGATAGTTCGTGTGCTAAAACTCCCTCTAACTCTGTTTTAGACAGAGTGCCAAGTAGCCCAGTAGTCACACAAATAACAGCGTGCTTTGGATCACGGCCAGTGGCAAAGGCATTGAGAGCAGAATCATCGATGACATAGATTTTAGGTTTTGGGAGTCCTGCTGCAATTGTGAGGTTATCTACAAGACTGACTAGCTGCGGTTCTGTTTTAAAATCTACTTCGCGGGCGTGCGACATTGCCAGTGTAATTTTGTCCGAATAAAAGTAAGAGATGAATGCTGATACCGAACTAAACACTACTGCCACAACGAGCAGTCCTGGGGCATTGTACATTTGGGCAAACAGAAAACCGATCCCAATAATGAGAATTAGGAAAATGAATATCAGTAAAACCGAATAGGCTTTGTTTTTGCTAATTTCGGTATAAGTGATCATTAGAACTTAACTTCTACCGGTTTGCTTTCTGGGCCATTGTCATCAATATCAAAGAAAGCGCGTTTTGCAAACCCTAGCATGGAAGCAAAAATATTTGTTGGGAATACTTCAATCTTAGTGTTGAAGTCACGAACATTGCCGTTGTAGAAGCGGCGGGCAGCTTGAATCTTATCTTCTGTATCTGTTAAATCAGTTTGGAGTTGCATGAAGTTTTGGTTGCTCTTTAGGTCTGGATAGTTTTCAGCAACAGCAAACAAACTCTTTAGCGTTCCTGAAAGTTGGTTTTCATCTTTGATTTTTTCATCTTGAGTTTGGGCACCCATAGCTTGAGTACGCGCTTCGGTGACTCGTTCAAGAACACCAGATTCTTGAGCAGCGTAACCTTTTACAGTGTTAACCAAATTTGGAATTAAGTCGTATCTTCGTTTTAGTTGTACTTCAATATCTGCCCAAGATTCGTCAACGCGGTTACGAGAGCGAATTAGGGAGTTGTATAGCAAAACACCAATAATGATGATAGCTAATATGATTAGTGCGAAAATCCACATAAATTTAATTTAATTAATGATTTCTTCAAGTATAGCATTTTTTGATCAATTTCTCTATAATTAACCTATGTTAACCAAAGAAGAAGTTGTAAAAATAAGTGAAATGGCTCGGATTGAGCTAACCGATTTGGAAGTCGAAAAATTTCAAAAGGATCTTTCCAGTGTTTTAGATTATGTAGATGCTTTAAAAGAAGTAAATACAGATGGTCTTGAAATTGTGTCTTCTGTAACTGGTTTAGAAAATGTGATGCGTACAGATACTCCAAAATCAATTGACTACCAAGAAGAATTAATGGCCAATGCCCCAGAGCGCAAAGACAGTTATTACAAAGTGAAATCCATTTTGTAATCCAGATATATAAATTATGAAATTTGAAGAATTAGAATTACACGAGCTACGTGCTAAGTTAGATAGCAAAGAAATTTCGTCAGTGGAATTGACGAAGTATTTTTTAGAGCGCGTTAAAGAATTTTCTCCGGTTGGAGATATCGAAAAGTTAAATGCTTTCATTACACATACTGAAGATGAGGCTTTAAAGCAAGCCCAAGAGGCCGATGATTACATGGCTGCCGGTGGCGGAGAGAATCCGCTACTTTGTGGTATTCCATTTGCAGCGAAAGATTTATTTTTGACAAAAGGTGTGAAGACAACTGCTGCTTCAAAAATTTTAGAAAATTATATTCCAGCATACGACTCAACTGTCATTGCAAAGTTAAAAGAACAGCGAGCGGTGTTAATTGGTAAAACTAATCTAGATCAATTTGCTCATGGGAGTAGTGGCGAAACTTCTTACTTTGGGGCAACTCGAAATCCGTGGGATAAAACTCGTATGCCAGGTGGCTCTAGTAGTGGCAGTGCGGCGGCAGTGGCAGCTGGTTTGGCTCCATGGGCTTTAGCAACTGAAACTGGTGGCAGTATTCGCCAGCCAGCTAGTTTAACAGGTGTTTCAGGGTGGAAACCAACATATGGCAGAGTCAGTCGTTATGGCGTGGCGGCAATGGCTTCAAGTTTAGATTCAATGGGCGCGATGGCAACAAGCGTGAAAGATTTAGCAATGATCGCCGAAAGCATTAGTGGACATGATCCAAAAGACGGTACAACTAACCCAATTGAAGTACCAAACTATTTTAAAGATTTAAATTCAGATATTAAAGGTCTCAAAGTTGGGATCCCTAAAGAATATTTTGTTGATGGTATGGAAGCGGGTGTGCGCGCGGCTGTTGAAGCAGCGATTGAAGAAATTAAAAAACTTGGTGGGGAAGTTTCTGAGGTGAGTTTACCAAACACAAAATACGGCTCACTTGTCTACGCGATTGTTTGTCCTAGTGAAGTGTCTTCAAACCTCGCGCGTTACGATGGCATTCGTTATGGCCATTCCACACAAGCAGGTAAAGATTTGCTAGAGGTATATTCCAAGAGTCGTGCAGAAGGTTTTGGTGATGAAGCTAAGCGCCGTATTATGACAGGGACTTATGTTTTGTCTGCTGGTTACTACGATGCATACTACAAAAAAGCACAAGCGGTTCGCCGTTTAATCATGAATGAGTTTGAAGAAGTATTTAAGCAAGTTGATGTATTGTTAGCACCAAGCTCTCCGAATGTTGCGCAAATTTTAGGAGAAGCAGCGAACAATCCTTTACATGGCTACATTGCTGACCAATTAAATATTCCAGGTAGTTTAGCAGGATTGCCGGCGCTTTCTGTGCCGTGTGGTTTTGCAGAACCTGCGGAAGGTGGCGTGCAGTTACCCGTTGGCTTGCAGATTATTGGTCCACAATGGGGCGATCAAACAGTCTTTAATGTAGGTGCCGCTTTTCAGGAAGCTACTGTCTGGCACACTAAGAAAGCAGGAGTTTAAAATGACAAAGAAACAAATTATCACATATGTAGTTATGATAGTTGCGATACTTGGTATCGGTGGCTATTCGTATTACTTAAATACTCTACCTCAAGTAGCTGATGAGCCAGTGGTTAATGGTGGAATTCCATCATCTACTTCACAACAAGCTCAAAATTCCGAGAATTCGAACACAAATTTAAATTCTTCTACAAGGTCAGAAAGTACTTCGAATGTAAAATTTAAAACTGAAGCAGAACTAAATGCAGGAAAGATAGTGGAATATAAGAATTTTGATTTTGGTATTAAATTTGAATACAATCAAGAAGCTTACACAGATCCTAAAATAATCAAAGAAACCAACCCAGCTAACAATAATCAAGAGGGGGACGTAATAGCTATGAGAGATAATTCATATGTTGGGGTATGGGAAACAGCAACTGGTTATATTCGAATTTATAGAGAAAATAATAGACCGGTTAATTTTCTAGCCCAAGAAGAAAAGCGGGCCTTGAGTTATCAAGATTCTCCCTGTGTAATTCTCTCTAGAGAAAATATTGATGGTCAACCTGCATTGAGATACAAATGTTCCGAAATGGGGGATGGAGAGACTGTGCTAATTAAGCATCCAAAAGGTTTTTACATCAGGGTAGACGGAGCCTTCACAAAGAAATATTTTGATGAGTTAGTGAAGAGTATTAGTTTATTAATTTAATATGGAAATTAAAACAGGATACAAACCAGTTATCGGATTAGAAATCCACGTTCAGCTTGCAACCAAAAGCAAGATGTTTTCAAGCAGCCCTTGTAATCCAGACGAAAAAACTCCGAACACAAATATTGATGAAGTTGTAACAGGTGAACCTGGAACTCTGCCTATCATCAACGAAGAAGCTGTGCGCTTGGGAGTAATGGTAGGTCTTGCTTTAAATTGTAAAATTCCTGAGTTTTCTAAATTTGATCGCAAACACTACTTCTATCCAGATCTTCCAAAAGGTTATCAGATTTCCCAGTTAGATCATCCAGTTGCTGAACATGGCTATGTAGATATTTTCGTTCCAGCTAATCCGGATCGCACCGCAAACCCTGAGGCGTACGTAAAACGTGTTGGCATTACGCGTGCGCACTTGGAAGAAGACGCTGGTAAAAACACTCATCCAGATGGGCTGCCATATTCACTAGTAGATTATAACCGTGCTGGTTGTCCTCTTCTTGAAATTGTTACTGAACCAGATGTAGAGTCTGCAGAAGAAGCACGATTGTTTTTGCAAGAACTGCAAAGAATCGTTCGTTATGTAGGCGCTAGTAGTGCCGATATGGAAAAGGGAACTATGCGCTGCGAACCAAATATTTCTGTCCGCAAACCTGGGGAAGAATCTTTACCGAAATATAAAGTAGAAGTGAAAAATATTAATAGTTTTAAGTTTGCCGAAGCAGCTATTAACTATGAAATTCCACGTCAGATTGAAATGCTAGAAGCTGGACAAATGCCAAAGCAGGTAACTATGGGTTGGAATGAAAAAACAAATGAAACTGTTGAGCAGCGCGCGAAGGGAGAAGCCAATGATTACAGATATATGCCAGAACCAGATTTGGCACCCCTTCATTTTACCGTTGAATGGTTAAAGCAATTGCGTGGTGATTTACCAGAACTCCCTGCCGCTAAACGAATCAGGTTTAAAGAAGAATTTAATCTTGATGATGCCACAATTGAAAATTTAGTTTCGTGGAAAGAATTGAACTATTTCTTTGAAGAAGTTGTCAGTGAGCTTGATGCGTGGCTTTTGACTGACGGGATTTCTGACCCAGAAACCCGCGCGAAGTTAATTAAGCAATCTGCGAACTGGTGTCTGCAAGATTTTTCTGCGCTACTTAATGCAGGGCTAATCAATCCACTTGAATCTAAAGTTTCTGCAGAAAATATGGCGGAGTTAGTAAAACTAATTGACTCCGGAAAAATTTCGGGATCCGCCGCTAAGCAAGTTTTCAAGACCATGTTTGAGCGTGGTGGGGAACCGGATAGCATTGTAGAAGAGCTGGGACTTTCTCAGATGAGTGATGAAAGCGCGATTGAAGCGATTATTGACCAAGTTCTCTTGGAAAACGAAAAAGCCGTCGCTGACTTTAAAGCTGGAAACCAAAAAGCGTTTGGTTCTATAGTTGGGGCGGCAATGAAAGCCTCTGCTGGCAAAGCGAACCCACAAGTGGTAAATGAAATATTGAAAAGAAAATTAAGTTAAAATAGATAATAAAAAGTGCAAGGTTATCCTTGCACTTTTTATGCATCTTGAAGCCACTTAATATCTTTATTTCGTTTGAACCATGTTAGTTGCCGTTTTGCGTATTGTCTGATAGCACGATAAAGTTGTTCCTCTAATTCTTCGCGCGTGATTTTCTTTTGTAAGTAGAGAGAACAGAATTTATATTCAAGTCCAAAACTTTCTAGTCGCTTCCATGAAAGACCAACACCAGATTTAGGTGCGTGTAAATTTTTTACTTCGTCTAGCATTCCTTGTCCTGCGGAGGGTCTCAGTCTTTCCTCGAGGCGCTTTGCAATTTTCTTCTCTAGCGTTTCCATGCTTGGATTGATTCCAATCCATTTTAGATTGAGTTCGTTCCAAATCTTTGGTTTGTTCGTAAGTTTTGGCACACTTGATCCAGTTGTCTTAACAATTTCTAAAGCGCGTACTAACCGGCGTGGGTTTTTAGGGTCAATGGTTTTGGCGCGGGCGGGGTCAAGTTTTTGAAGTTGTGCAAACATTTGGGCGGGTGTTAGTTTTTCTAACTCCGCGCGTAGTTTTTTATCTGGTTTAACTTCTGGCATAGTTTGTTCAAAAACTACATAATCAATCCAGTGTCCTGTGCCGCCGCAAATGATTGGGGTTTTTCCTCGAGCTAAAATATCTAAAATTGCCTCGCGCGCAAGTTTTTGGAAACGCGCCACGCTAAATTGCCGCAATGGACTGGCCACATCAATTAGATAGTGAGGAATCCCTTTGTACATATATACACTCTTACCTTCACGAGTATTTTTGAATTGCCCATCAACTTTCCCTGAACCAATATCAAGACCTTTATAGACTTGGCGGCTATCTGCAGAAATAATTTCAGCGCCACCAGTTTTATTGAGTGATTTCGCCAGTTTTACTGCAAATTCACTTTTTCCAGAGGCGGTAGGGCCAACTACTATATAGAGCGGTATTTTTAATGCTTTTTTGGGCTTCATATGTTAATATTATAGAGTAAATATAGAAAATTGCACGATGGAAAACCTGCAGGTTACAAAAACTCTCAATTCACTTCTAGAAAATGAGGCCACTTTGCCTCAGGCTTATTTATTTTTAGGATCTTCAGAGCCCGGAACAACTTCACGAACTATTGTTGAAGACTTTGCAAGCAGAATTACTAACGGGAATACTTCAAGCATGGATCTAGTTCGGTATAACCCTTTAGAAAATTCTGGCATTGAGTCCATTCGCGATGTGCTTGAACTTGCCTCACTAATGCCAGCTCAAGGAAAACGCAAAGTGGTTGTAATGCTAAATATGCAATTGGCAAATATTCAAATGCAAAATGCGTTACTAAAAATCTTGGAAGAACCACCGAAGCACACTTTGTTTCTCCTGGTTTCAAGATTGCCTCTTTTGCCAACAATAATGTCTCGGTGCCAAGTGTTTACTATTCCGCGTGTGGTAGGAGAAATAGAATCATCTGATGAATTAACAGAAGCAATGCAAACAATCAAAACATTAAAATCAGAAGTAAATGAAATTAACTTGTTAAATTCAAAACTTCTTTACACTAACAAAATCTTCAAGGCTAAAAACCTAACTGAAGCTCAGAAAGTTAAAG
>CAZXPB010000003.1:0-31001 GCA_964642585.1 uncultured Candidatus Saccharibacteria bacterium | reverse complement strand
GTAGGAGAAATAGAATCATCTGATGAATTAACAGAAGCAATGCAAAGTTTAGAGCAAAACCGAAGCGGTGGCTTTATTGAAAAAACTGCGCTTGCTATCGCTCTTTCCGAATTAGAAGATGACCTCCTGTCGCAATTAGTTGAACATTGGATTTACAAACAAGTCAGTGAATTAAATACTGCGCCAGAAAAATACAAAGCCGTGAGAGTAAGTCTGGAAACTCTAGAATCGCTGAAAGGAAATTTTAATAAAAAAATGGTTCTGCATAAATTTGTTTCTCAGGCATTAATTTAAATCAAAAACAAAAATTAATTTAAAATGAAAAAATATCTCATCATTACAATTTGCGCCATTTCACTACTCGGAGCTTCGTGTGACCTATTTGGAAAACCAACAGCAGGGGTTTACAAGACATCAAATGGTGGTGTTGATTGGCAAGCTACCAACGCACTAAAGCTCTCTTCAGATACAACTTCAGCCACAGGTAGTATGGCCGCACTGGGGATTTCAAAATTAGCTTTTGATTATCAGAAACCAGATACTTTGTATGCAGCAGCTTTCAATGCAGGACTATATAAGAGCACAGATGGAGCTGCGGTATGGGAACAAATTTTAGGTCAAATACCAGTTATAGACTTTGTACTCAATCCGAACGACAATCAAATGATTTACGCAGCGGGTAGTTTCGAAGATCGCGGTCGTGCACTTCTTACTCGTGACGGTGGGAAGTCATGGAACGCAATTTATACTGCGGCCACAAATAATAGTTCAGTTCGAGCAGTGGCTTTAAATCCTAACAATCCAGAACAAGTAGTGATTGGGCTTTCCCAAGGCGAGCTCATTATGAGTAACGATTCTGGTAGCACTTGGAAATTAGTACAAAGCTACAACGATAGAGTAAATCAGATTATTTGGAACAATAGCGGCATCTATGTAGTTGTAAAAGGCACCGGAGTTTCAAGAAGTACAGATGGTGGAAACACCTTTCAGCTAATCACTGCTAACTTGCAATCCAGCGGTAATACAAGTACGCTATCAATATTCGGTAACTCTATTACGAGCTTCAATCAGTTAGCTATTAGTAGAGCAAATCCGCAAGTAATGTTTGTCACTACTAATGTTGGTTTGTATCGTTCTTACGATGGCGGCACGAATTGGCAGTTTGTGACAATGCCATTGCGGCAGTCAGCCGTATCTCCGACTGCAGTTGCTATTGCTGGCTCAAGTGATAACGTGGTATATGTTAGCGCGGGTAGTGTGATTTATAAAACCGCAGATAGCGGTAGTAATTGGTCAACCACAGATACCAATACCGGTAATTTAGTTAACTCATTAATCGTTGATCCAAACTTACCTCAAGCAGCATACGCAGGAATTTACACGAACTAAAATAATTTTTAATCCTTAGAACATATAATATGATAGACGCAATATTACAAACTCATAAAGAAAACTTTGAAAAAGTGATGGATCATTTTCATCACGAACTTTCATCTGTACGAACTGGTCGGGCTAACCCCGCACTTCTTTCTACAGTGATGGTGGAAAGCTATGGAACTAAAATGCCAATTGCTCAAGTGGCAAACATTACAGTTACAGATGCAAAAACTTTGACCATTAGTCCCTGGGATAAAGGCCAAATTCAAGAAATTGAAAAAGGAATTATGGCGGCCAATCTTGGTTTTACTCCAAGTAATGATGGTAATGTTGTCAGAATTAACCTTCCGCCACTAACTGAAGATCGTCGCAAAGAAATGGTAAAGCTGGTTGGTCAGATTTCTGAAAATGCAAAAGTAGGAATTCGTAAAGTCAGGGAAGATGTTTTAAAGGCTGTTAAGCGTGAAGAAACTGAAGGAAGTGCTAGTAAAGATGATGTTGCCCATGCTCAAAAGAAAGTCCAAGATGTTATTGATGAATACAATAATAAAATTAAATCAATTGCTAACGACAAAGAACAAGAATTAATGACCGTCTAAATTTTAAACTCACATTATGTTTTTTACAATAATTATTTTTTTAATCGTCCTGAGCCTGCTCGTATTTGTTCATGAGCTGGGTCATTTTGTGGTGGCCAAGCGTAGTGGTATGAAAGTCACTGAATTTGGTTTTGGGTTTCCTCCGCGTATGTTTGGTATCCAAAAAGTAAACGGCAAATGGAAATTCGTTTGGGGTCATAAGGATCCTGAAACAGACGACACCACCTATTCCATTAACTGGATTCCATTGGGTGGTTTTGTAAAAATCATGGGTGAAGACAATGACACCGAAGGTGATGAACGCAGTTTTATTAACAAACCATTTTGGCCGCGCTTCTTTACGCTTGCTGCTGGGGTAATCATGAACTTCATTCTTGCCGGAGTGCTGTTTGGTGTTGGCTACATGGCCGGCCTTCCTGTTGCGGTTGGCAGTTTAGATGAAATCCCTCGTGGGGGTAATTTAACCAATAGACAAGTTGCCATTATGGATGTGAGTCCAGAATCTCCTGCACAAAAATCTGGGATTGTGGCTGGAGACATCGTACAATCAATCGATAGTACCAAGTTTGAATCAGTGGAATCTTTACAAGAGTACATTAAAGCTCACAAGGGTGATAAAGTTAGCATTGAAGTAAAAAGAGTTAATGAAGTAAAAACCATTGAAGTTGAAACTTTAGCAAACCCAGAAGAAGGTAAAGGCTCGGTGGGGATTAGCTTGGCTCTTTATGGTAAATTAAAGTTTAGTCCAATCTCTGCAATTGGTCATGGGTTTGAAACTGCTTACACACAGTTGATTAATATTGCCAAAGGATTTGGTTCTCTCTTTACAAGCACTGAAGGTGTAAAGAGTTTGGGAGGTCCAGTAAAAATTGCTCAGCTAACTGGTCAGGTGGCAAGTCTGGGGATTATTCCGTTGCTGCAATTTGCAGCATTCCTTTCACTTAACCTTGCATTGTTAAACGCACTTCCATTCCCAGCGCTAGATGGCGGCAGAATTTTCTTCTTAGTTATTGAGAAAATTCGCGGGAAGAGAAATAATCCAAACATTGAGCAATATGCCAACGCCATCGGTTTTATGCTATTATTAGCATTAATGTTGGTGATCACTGTTAGGGATGTATCACAACTTGAAAGCGTGAAAAACTTATTTAGTTAATTAGTTATAGAGAATATATGAGTGACTTTAAGAAAAAAGGGTTAACCCCAAAAACTGAAAATATTTCCGAATGGTACAACGACATTGTTGTGCTCGGTGATTTAGCTGATTACTCAGATGTAAAAGGTAGTATGATCATCAAACCAAATGGTTATGCGATTTGGGAAAAAGTGCAAGGCTACCTAGATGCGAAGTTTAAAGAAGGGGATATTCAGAATGTATATTTTCCATTGTTCATCCCAATGAGTCTTTTGGAAAAGGAAAAAGATCATCTGGAAGGTTTTTCGCCTGAACTCGCAGTGGTTACTCATGCCGGCGGTGAAGAACTTTCAGAAGCCTATGCGGTGCGTCCAACTTCTGAAACAATTATGTATGCAACTTTTGCGAAATGGATTAAGAGTTACCGCGACCTGCCACTTCTTGTGAACCAATGGTGTAACGTTGTGCGTTGGGAAAAGCGCACGCATCCATTTTTGCGTACTTCAGAATTTTTATGGCAAGAAGGCCATACGGTCCATCAAACTGCAGAAGAAGCAGAAAGCCAAACACTAAAGGCGTTAGAATGGTACAGATCTTTTTTTGAAGAAGTATTTGCGATTTCGGCTTATGTTGGTGTAAAGAGTGAGAGTGAAAAGTTTGCCGGTGCAGATAGAACATACACGATTGAACTAGTCATGCCAGATGGCAAGGCACTTCAATCTGCAACATCTCATAATTTAGGACAAAACTTTTCAAAAGTTTTTGATATAGAATTTTTAGATACAGAAAACAAAAAGCAAAACCCGTGGCAAACTTCCTGGGGTCTTTCCACGCGTTCAATTGGTGGACTTATCTTAGTGCATGGCGATAACGCCGGTTTGGTAATCCCACCGCGCGCTGCGCCAGTGCAAGTGGTTGTGTTAACTTTGCCTGATAAAGACGAAACAAAGCAACAACAAATTGTAGACTACGCGCAAAATATTGTAGATACTCTAAAAAAATCTGGTGTGAGTGTAAAACTAGATGCAGACAATGCTCAAAGTTTAGGAAACCGCGCTAACAAGTGGGAGTTAAAAGGCGTTCCAGTGCGCTTGGAAGTTGGTCTAAAAGAAATAGAAAAAGGAGAAGTAACTTGGGCGCGCCGTGATACTTTTGAAAAATCTGCTATGCAAGTTGCAAATCTTACTACAGAAATTCCAGCAGCCCTTGAGTCAATGCAATCTGATTTACTCGCTAAGTCTAAACAAATTAAAGCCGATCTTACAAAAAAGGCTAGTAGCTACGATGAATTTAAACAAGCTATTATAGACAAAAATTTTGTACGAGCTTTTTGGTGCGAAGAAGCTGAGTGCGAAAAGTTAATCAAGCAAGAAACAAAAGCCACTACTCGCTGTTTGGAACTGGAAAATGTTTCAATGAATGAGATTGCAAAATGCGTGCGCTGCGATAAACCAGCCACACGTAAGTGGCTCTTTGCGATGAGCTATTAGTTAGTTTACAACACCCCGAAATCAAGCTAATATACATAGAGAAGCTCTTTTTTAGTTGAAATTATTCCATGTTTGAACCTATTTTTAAACGATTTTCGCAAGATCTTGGCATCGATCTTGGAACAGCAAATACCCTCGTCTACGTAAAAGGCAAGGGTATTGTTATCAATGAGCCGTCTGTGGTGGCTGTAAACCAGCGTACCAAGCAGATTTTAGCAATTGGCGCTGAAGCTCAGCGCATGGTTGGCCGCACGCCAACGCATATTGTTGCCACACGCCCACTTGTTGACGGCGTTATTTCAGATTTTGAAATTACAGAAGCGATGTTGCGGTATTTCATTGACAAAGTCCATAACCAAACCTATTCATTTTTGCGCCGTCCTCGCGTTGTCATTGGTATTCCAAGCGGCGTTACCGAAGTAGAAAAACGTGCCGTGCAAGATGCAGCCATTAACGCCGGAGCCCGCGAAGCGTACCTCATTGAAGAGCCGATGGCAGCAAGTATTGGCGCGCGCCTTCCTGTGCAAGAAGCACAAGGTTCAATGATCGTAGATATTGGCGGCGGTACCACAGAAATTGCGGTGCTTAGCTTAGGTGGTGTTGTCATCGCTAAAAGCGTTCGCATTGCAGGGGACGCTATGAACGAACATATTGTTCAGTACGCGCGTGACCACTTCGGAATGCTCATTGGAATTCGTACTGCAGAAGAAGTTAAAATTAAAATTGGTTCAGCGCACTCACTGCCAGAACCGCTTACTAGTCAGTTGCGTGGTCGTGATTTAGTTTCAGGATTGCCAAAAGAAATTACAATTACAGATGCGCATGTCCGTGAAGCACTACAACCTGCGATTCGCGTAATCGTCAACAACATTAAAAATGTCATTGAAGAGATTCCGCCAGAAATAATTTCAGATATAATGCATCGGGGCATTGTTATGGCTGGTGGTGGCGCGATTTTGAGAGGCTTAGATAAACTGGTACATGAAGAAACTCAAATGCCTGTTTCTATCGCAGATGATCCGTTGACTTGTGTGGTGCGTGGCACGGGGATTGTCGTTGAAGACTTGGAGAGCTTGCGCGATGTATTACTACCAACAGATTTCTCTCGCATTCCTCGTTGATTCGTTTAAAACAAAACATGAGATTTATTTATACAAAAACTTTTTTTGCTTTTTCAATCGCACTAGTGTTGCTAGTGAGTGGTCTTGTTATGCAAACCAAAGGCTGGCTACAGCCAATTGAGTTTGCGCTTCTTCAAGCTCCTCGTCCAATTGCAAGTGTCATTAAAGCAATCTCGGAACCAATCCATACTGTTTTTTCAACACTTGGTTCACTTCGCACTGTAGTCAAAGAAAATACTGAGCTACGCAATCAGGTTAGTCAGTTACAGCAACATCAAATTCAATTTGATAAACTTAGAGCCGATAATGAACTACTTCGCTCTGAGTTGGATTTTAAAAATAAGACTAAATTAAATTTACAATCTTGTTCTGTCCTCTCTATTGATCCACAAGAACTCAGTGACGCGATGGTACTTAATTGTGGTAAAGAGCAAGGAGTGCAGGAAGGCCAGGCAGTGATCAGTGAAGGATATCTTATAGCCAAAGTGGTTTACGTTGGGAGTTACACTTCCACTGCGATTTTAATTTCTAACGCGCAGTCTTCAATAGACGCTAGACTTTCAAAGAATACTACCGAAGGAGTTGTGAAAGGCTCATATGGCTCTGGAATGGTGTTTGACTTAGTATCTCAAAACGCCGATGTTACTTCGGGGGACTTGGTTGTAACTGCCGGAATTAATGCCCGAATCCCGAAAGATATTTTGATTGGTCAAGTTGGTTCAGTGCTCTCTGGTCCAAACGATCTATTTAAAAAGATGAGCGTTGTTTCCCCAGTACGCATGCGAGCTGTGGAATTTGTGTATGTAGTGAAATAGAAACTAAAACCAACCCCCATGAAATATATAATATACATAGTTTTAGTAGGAACAATTGTAGGGGTTACTTTTGGTTTGTTTCAAACTTGGGGGTGGAACGGATTTGTACCTGATTTGATTTTACTAATTGTGTTGGCTTTGTCATTAGTTTTTGATAATCTAGACTATTTATTTTTTGCATTCCTCGGCGGTTTTTGGTTAGATATTATGTTCGCTGTGCCAATCGGTAGCTTTATCATCCCATTAGTGATTTGTGGAGTCATTAGTAGTCAGTTTATTCGTAAATGGTTGTTTGCAGATATCCGGTGGTATCATTTTGTGGCTGCAATTATTGGTGCGACATTGATTCTAAAATTGTGGTTATGGGGTTATACGAATTTATTTTATATTTTTGATTGGTATAATTTTTCTATCTCTGGCAAACAAATCTTGAATAATTTAATTTTTAATATTTTAGCAAATGTAATTCTTGCTTACCCTGTCTATACAATTGTTGAGATGCTTGCTAACAGTCAACTCAGGTGGCAAAAAAATAAATTACATTTATAGTTTTATAAATTCATGTTAAGACTTCCAAAGAATCCTTTTGAAATCCATTCCTCTGAAGCCAAGAAATCTGGGCCTGCCAATTTAGATTGGGATGAAAGTGCTATTGATACTCAATCCGATGTAGAAGGATTTGCCGATGAGTTTCGTACACAAATTTCCACTCGTTGGCTTCAACTACTAGTTGTAGCGGCATGTGGTGTTTTAGTCTTCCAGTTATTTAACTTGCAGATCATGCAAGGTTCTAAAATGAAAGCGCTGGCAGAAGGAAATCGCTTGCGTATTCAAACTATTCTAGCGCCACGAGGTTACATAGTGGACAGATACGGAGCACAACTGGCTCGTAACACAGCAAGTTTTAGTTTGATTGTCACTCCTCCCGATGTACCAAAAGATGGTTTAGGAGAAACTGAAGCAAAAATTAGTCAGATGTTTAACATCCCTCAGGAAGAACTTGCAGAAAAGTTAAAAAATCTGAATCGCAATTCTCCCCAGCAAATCATCATTAAAAGAGATATTACTCAACAGGAAAGCATCCTATTTGAAACAAGTAGTAGTCAGTTTCCTGGTTTCTCTGTAAAGAGTATTCCGATCCGTGAATACATTAATCCTGAATATTTTTCGCACGTTCTAGGTTATACTGGAGTCATTTCAGAAACTGAGTTAGAGAAATATGTCAGTGCTGATTATGACCCAAATGACTTTATTGGAAAATCTGGCATTGAACTTGCCTATGAAAAATATTTACGAGGAGTAAACGGTAACACGCAAGTTGAAGTAGATGCAACTGGCAGGCCTATGAAGGTGCTTGGAAATGTTGAACCTCAGCCAGGTGGTGTGGTGAAGTTAAGTATTGATGCTGGACTCCAGGAAGAACTCTATAAGGGATTTACTAGTATTGGTCCAAATGTAAAAGGGGCAGCAGTAGCGCTTAATCCAAAAAATGGTGAAGTGTTGGCTTTGGTTTCAGTGCCAGGGTTTAATAATAATTTGTTTGCCCCAGGGATTTCGCAAACCGATTATTCGGCATTAACCGAAAACAAAAATCTACCGTTGTTTAATAGAGCGATTAGTGGTACATATCCTCCTGGTTCTACAATTAAAATGATCGGTGCGGCTGCCGCGCTTCAAGAGGGTGTCGTGACAGAAAATACAGTCATTACTGATAATGGTAATTTGGTGATTTCCAACCAATACAACCCAAGCATTAAATATAATTTTTATGGATGGAAACGTTCTGGTCTTGGACCAATGACAGTAAAGTCTGCTATTGCTGAAAGTAGTGACATCTTTTTCTACACGGTAGCGGGCGGGCATCCGACATCCAAAATTAATGGCTTGGGTGCTGAAAAGCTAACTCAGTACTATCGGAAGTTTGGAATGGGAGCTGTTACTGGATTAGATATCCAAGGAGAAAAACCTGGTTTGGTTGCTGATCCTGCATGGAAAGCGAAATATTTTGAAGATGATCCGATTTCCAGTAAATGGTTTTTAGGTGATACCTACCATATTTCAATTGGGCAAGGGGATATGTTGGCAACGCCGCTACAAGTCGCGGTATGGACTGGTGCAATTGCAAACAATGGCACGCTACATAAACCTCACTTACTTAAAGAAGTATATAACCAAAAAGGTGAGAAGATTTTTGAACCAAAGCTAGAAGATTTGATTCGTACTTCCATTTCTCCAGAAAACATGAAGATCGTTCAGGAAGGAATGAGGTTGAATGTAATTGGCGACAAGGGTAGTGGCCGTAGCTTAGCGGCCTTGTCTGTTACATCTGCAGGAAAAACTGGGACTTCCCAGTTTGATGGTGCGGACCCGAGTCGTACCCACGCTTGGTTTACTTCTTATGCGCCTTATGAAGATCCTGAAATTGTGATAACAGTGTTGGTGGAGGCTGGTGGTGAAGGTCATGCTGCCGCTGTACCAATTGTTAAAAATGCGTTAAAGTGGTGGGCAGAGAATCGTTATGGAAAATAATTTAATGTACTTAGATCCTAACAATAAAACCAGTAGTAATTTAATAGATGGCAGGGCAATCGCTTCATCTATTTTTCAAGATATAAAAAATCGGGTATTAAGCTTACCTTTTAAGCCTTTGCTGTGCGATGTAGTAGTTGGGGCTGATCCTGTTTCCATGAGTTATGTGAAGATTAAACAAAAACGCGCCAACGAATGCGGAATAGATTTTTCTTTAATTGAAATTCCAGAAACGGCCACAACTAGCGATGTTATTTCAGCAATCCAAACTGAGCAGTCTAAGCCAAACTTGCGTGGTTTAATTGTTCAGTTACCCTTGCCCCCTCAGTTTGACTCTTTAGAAATTTTAAACGCGATTAATCCAAAAGTAGATGTAGATGGAATCAATCCAAATGCTAATCATGAATTAGTACCACCGACAGCTGGAGCGATAATGCATATTTTAGATTCGCTTGAATTAACTCACGGTATAATTTTAAGAGAGCAACAATTTGTGGTGTTGGGCAATGGACATTTAGTCGGTAGACCAGTAGCAGAACAATTACAAAAACGAGGTTATACTTTCCAAATAGTTTTAGCAGACACTGAAGGCCGAGCTGAGATTATAAAAAATGCTACAGTAATTATTTCTGGAGTAGGTAAAGCAGGAATTTTAACAGGAGATGAAGTTTCCGAAGGCGTTGTTGTAATTGATGCGGGAACATCTGAACAAGGCGGTTCAATTGCTGGGGATGTTGATTTTGAAACTGTAGCTCCCAAAGCAAAGTTTATTACTCCATCACCAGGTGGAGTTGGGCCCGTCACTGTGGCAAAACTCTTGGAGAACGTCTTACAGTCTTGACACTAATTTCAAAAAAGAGTAGAATAGAGCAAGTTATTACTTAAGCTGAAGGTTAAACAATAATGTCTAAAAAATATTTATTGACCCAAGAGGGTCTATTGAAACTCAACGAAGAATTAAAGCACTTGATCAACGATAAGCGCAAAGAAGTAATTGAACGCATTCGTGAAGCAGCTGCTCATGGTGACTTAAGTGAGAATGCAGATTACGCTCAAGCCCGAGAAGAACAGAGCTTCATTGAAGGCCGAATTATGGAAATTGAAGACATGATCAAGAATGCGGAAATTATTACTGCTTCCCATCAACACAACAATGTAACTATTGGATCAACAGTAAAAGTAAAAGTAAACGGCGAAGAAAAATCTTACAAAATTGTTGGTAGTAACGAAGCTAACCCGCTTGAAGGAAAAATTTCAAATGAATCTACCGTTGGTGTAGCGTTACTTGGGAAAAAGATAGGTGATAAAGTTGTTGTTAGTACTCCAGCAGGGGATAAAGAATACGAGATCGCTGGAATCAATTAGATTGGTAGCAAATAAATTTTATATTGAAAAAGCGGTTGAAGTTGTAAAACTTCTTCCGCTTTTTTCAACATTTTTACGTTGAAAAGTCAAGTTTCTTAATAAAGCAAAATTTGGTATAATTTAATGACTAAATAAGCTTAAAGAAAGCTAAAACAATGAACGAACGATTAGAAGACATTATCAATCATCGCAAAAAGAAACTCGAAAATTTGGCAGCAGCTGGGATTAATCCATATCCATCTGTGACTGAACGCACTCATACAAATTCTGAAGTTTTAGAAAAATTTGCTGAACTAGAGGGACAACGAGTAACCTTAGTTGGCCGGGTTCGTAGTATTCGCGGAATGGGCAAATTATTGTTTTTACATATTGATGATGGCTCAGGTAGAATCCAAGTTTTACTGAAGGCAGATGATATTGGTGCAGAGAAGTTTTCTAATTTTGTAGATAACTATGACTTAGGTGATTTCGTGCAAGCAACTGGGAGCCTATTCGTTACAAAGACCGGAGAAAAAACATTACAGGCCACTGAATACAAAATGTTGGCAAAATCACTTCGTCCGCTACCAAGTGAACATTATGGCTTGGAAGATACAGAAATTAAACTTCGCAAACGCTACTTAGATATTTTACTAGACTCGGATGTCAAAGAAACTTTCATTAAGAAAAATAAGTTTTGGTCTAGTATGCGTCGTTTTTTGGTTGAACGCGGATTTTTAGAATTAGAAATGCCAATTTTAGAGTCCACTCCAGGTGGTGCTGAAGCTGAACCGTTTACAACACATCACAATGCTTTAGACAGAGATTTCTTTTTACGAATTTCTTTAGAGCTCCCATTGAAGAAAATGTTAGTGGCAGGATTCGAAAAAGTTTTTGAAATCGGACGCATTTTCCGTAACGAAGGAATTTCCACCACTCACCTCCAAGACTATACTCAAATGGAATTTTATTGGGCGTATGGTGATTTTGAAAAGTTGCAAAAATTTGTTCAGGAAATGTATCAGCAAATTATTTTTGATACATTCGGCACTTTGCAAATTACTTCAGGTGGCGTTACTTGCGATTGGTCTGGAGATTGGGCGCAAGTTGACTATATGGCATTGTTCAAAGAACACACTGGACTTGACTTAGAAATTTGCACAGATGATGAATTAAAAAACTACGCAAAGGAAAATCATATTAAGTTTGAAGATTTTGCACAACGTGGCCGCCTAATAGATGTAATTTTTAAAAAATTCCGTGGTACGATCAAATCCGAAAAACCCGTTTTTTTGGTTAATCAACCAATTGAGTTAGAGCCTCTGGCAAAGCGCGATGAAGAAAATCCAAAAGCTGTTCAGAGATTCCAGATTTTTGCTTACGGTTCTGAACTTGGAAAAGGGTTTGGGGAATTGAATGATCCGATTGACCAACGCAAGCGATTTGAAGATCAGATGAAACTACGTGAACTAGGGGACAGTGAGGCTCAAATGATCGATGAGGACTACGTGGAAGCAATGGAGTATGGAATGCCTCCAGCAGCAGGTTTTGGCCTTTCAGAGCGACTTTTCGCGATGCTGGCAGATAAATCCATCCGAGAAACTGTTATTTTCCCACCAATGAAACACATTGCCAACTCAGATCAATCTAAATAAATTTTATGTTAGACATCAAATATATTCGCGATAACGTTGAACAATTAACAAAAGCCATTCAAGACAAGAATGTTGATTTGGACATCAATGTTCTTTTGGAATTAGATTCGCAGCGCCGCACACTTTTGAACGAAGCGGAAACTTTTCAGGCAACTAAAAATGCTTTTTCAAAAGAAATACCATCTTTGAGCGAAGAAGATAAAAAAACTAAACTACTTGAAATGCAAGAAATGGATGCGCATCATACTGAAGCAAAAGAAAAACTTCGCGCAGTGGAAGCTGAGTATAATAATTTAATGTTGTTAGTGCCAAATATCCCAAGCCCAGAAAGTCCGATTGGAAAAGATGATAGCCAGAACGTTCCATGGAGTTATTGGTCACCTGAGTTGGGGCATGTTGACCCTAAAGACAACCAATTTTTACTTTTGATGTTAAAGACCACATCACATTAGGAAAAGAGTTGGATTTAATAGACACTGAACGTGGTACAGCTGTTTCAGGATTCCGTGGTTACTTTTTGAAAAATGAAGCAGTGATGATTCAATACGGTCTTTTCCAATACGCTCTTGAAAAACTTCGCTCAAAAGGATTTACTGTTATGCAAACTCCAAGCCTCGTTCGTGAATTTGCTCTTGTTGGTAGCGGTCATTTTCCGGCAGGCCGAGCAGAAGTGTATCAGGTTGCCAATGCAGCTGGTATGGAAAGTGATGACAATAAAGAAAAAACTTTTCTTGCTGGGACTAGCGAACCTTCTTTAATTGCTTACTACGCTGACCAAATTTTGGATGAAAAAGATTTACCAATTCAAGTGTGTGGAATTTCTCCGTGCTTTAGAAGTGAAATTGGAAGTTATGGGAAAGATACTAAAGGTGTTTATCGTGTTAAAGAATTCATGAAAGTTGAACAAGTGGTAATTTGTAAAGCAGATTTAAACACCAGCGATGTCTGGCTTGAAAAACTCCGCGAAATTTCAGAAGAAATATTGCAAGAGTTAAAACTCCCTTACAGAGTGTTAAATATTTGTACAGGCGATATGGGTGCAGGTAAATACAAAATGTATGATATTGAAACTTGGATGCCAGCGCGTGGTAGCTATGGTGAAACTCATAGCGATTCGAACCTTACAGACTGGCAAGCGCGTCGCTTAAACATCCGTTACAAAGATTCCGAAGGTAAAATTAAGTATGCTTTTACGCTAAACAATACTGCCGTCGCTAGCCCACGCATATTGATCCCAATTTTGGAAAACTACCAACAAGCCGATGGTAGCATTAAAGTTCCTGATATTTTGCAAAAGTATGTAGGTACAGATGTAATTAAGCCTAAATAATGGGTAAAACTGAACAAATTTTAGCTTTTTTCACACATAAAATTATCGCCAAATATAACCCTACAGTTATCGGTATTACCGGTAGTGTAGGGAAGACTTCAACGCGCCATGCAATTGCCGCGGCGTTATCTTCAAGTTACCATTTACGTGAACCAGAAAAAAATTATAATAACCTTATTGGTATTCCTCTAACGGTAATTGGTGCGAAAGGAATTGATGAAAGCACTAATTTTGTCAGCACTTGGCTAGGTTGGACTCGAATCTACCTAAAGGCGTTAAGTGTTTGGCTGCTCCCACAAAACTATCCGAAACTGTTAGTTTTAGAATATGGAATAGATGAACCTGGGGATATGGATGCGTTACTGGATTTAGTTGTACCAAATATTGCAGTGTTAACCTCAGTAGGTATTTCACATTTACAAAATTTTGCTTCGCAGCAACAATTAGCAGATGAGAAAGGAAAGATCGCAAGTAGACTAACCCCTACCGACCTTTTTGTTTTTAATGGTGATGATACTCTTGTTAGTCAAGAAGCACAAAAAGTAACTGCCAGAAAAATTGCTTTTGGAGTGCAAGGTAAAGACATAAAACTTGAAACTGTCATCTTAGAAAAAATTACTGAAAAGTTAGCACTCCGTCCTGAAACAACTTTGCAAATTAGTACCCCAGAAGGGCATGTTTCCATTACTATTCCTGTCGTAGGAAAAGCACATACTGCAGCGGTCCTTTGTGCTGTGGCTGTTTCTTTTGGTTTGAAAGTAGATCAAGAATCATATGAAAAGGGGTTGCGCTCATACAAAGCGATGCCAGGAAGATTGAATATTCTAGCCGGAATTAAAAAAACAATTTTACTTGATGATACTTATAATGCCGCACCAGACTCAACAAAAGAAGCTCTACACCTGCTTGGTAGATTTCAGTCAGAAAATAAGATAGCAGTGCTAGGAGATATGCTAGAGCTTGGAGAGCAGAGCCATTCTGGTCACATAGAGATTGGGACATTAGCTGCTACTCTAAACTTAAAAAAATTAGTTACAGTAGGGAAGTTAGGAAAGGAAATCGCTGACAGTGCGCTTAAGGCGGGAATGAGCGAACAAGATATTCTTATTTTTGAAGATAGTAAAGCTGCCGCTAAGTCAGTGTTAGAAATTCTTATACCAGAAAGTGTTGTGCTCGTGAAAGGGTCTCAAGGAGCTCGGATGGAAATCATCACTAAAGAGTTGTTGGCTGAACCAACAGCGGCTGGCCATTTATTGGTCAGACAGTATGGGAAATGGTTATAAATGTTTTTTAATAAAAAGAAACCAAAAATTGATCCAAAAATTCGTTTTCAGAATAGACAGTTTAACCAAAAACTTCAGCAAGCTAGAACATTTAAACGAATTGCTAAACCAATCCCTAATGGCCGCTTTTCGAAATTCTTAATTAGTGTAGGACTTGGTGGACCCTTGAGACAAATTTTTTTTGCATTTGTCATTTTAGGAGCTTTGTATTTAGTGTATTTTCCAAATTTCTTAACACTGAAACAAATTGAGGTCGAAGGTTTGCCCAATGAAGACAGGTCTGTTATCGAAGCAATCATCCGTGATAATATCGCTAAAGTCCCATTCTATAACCCTCAACGCAACCTATTCTTTTTAAGTAAAGACAGGGTTAGTAGAATTTTGCAAGATTATCCATTAATTAATTCAATTGAAAAAATCGATAAGCAATACAAAGGGCAAATCCTTAAAATTTCAGTATTGCCCAAACACGAAACTTTTTTAGTTAAGTCAGATAACAAACTCTTCACTTTGTATGATGACGGCTTCCTAAAAGAAGAAATGAATTTTGATCAATCAAAATGGGATACACCTCAGAATTTAAAATTAGTTAGAGTAGATATTTTGGCAAAGATAAATTATCACTCTCATAAGTCTTTTCTTTCAGAATCTGCAACTAACTATATTCGTGAGTTAACTCAATCTTTGCAAGGAATTTCTGGATCAAAACTAGCTTTCCTTAAGATTCCTTTAAGTGATCAGGTCACGGATTTGCCATCAGAGACAGAGGGAGAGAGTGTAGATGAACCTGTTATTGATCCCGCTACTGATTCTCCTTCAGAGCCTGTCTCGGTGCCTGTTGAACCAAAACCGCTTTCAGAAGTAAATACTCCCATTGTACTAGAAGAGTTAAACATCATCATGCAAAAGGGAGATAATAAAGATAGAACTTTTACTGTTTTAATTGATCCAAAAGAAAAGGCACAAAACCTTGTAGAAAGATTGCGCCTATTATTATCACAAACCAGTGCTGAAAGATATGATCGCTTAGATTACATTGATCTTAGGATTAGCGACCGAGCTTATATCTGTCTGAAACAAACAATCTGCTCTAAGTAAACCGTCCTTTGTAAACTTTTTGGTTAGTTAACTTTGTACTGAGTTACAATAACCCAAGTGCCAAGATAGGGTCTTATTTCTGCATAACCTTTCTCGTCTATTTGCACCCAGTTAGCTGGTACTGTAGGCTTGCTTCCTCCAAAACCATTTGTCCATACGAGCCAAACTACATCACCATGACGAGTAGCTTCTTCGAAATTTAAGACTAAGTCTTGATCTGTTAAAATTGCTGTGCCAGCAAAGTGCGGCAGGTCATGAGTTAAGTGATTGTCTGTAAATAATAGAGGAGTGACAGGGGTTCTATTGTAGTATTTAAAATTAAAAAATTCAAAACTGCTGCCAACATATAACTTGTGTTGAGGTTCAACATTAGCATTTAAATATGCACTTGCTTGAGCCATACCACCTTTGTTTTTTACATCAAGTAAATTCCAGTTGTTCCAAATTGCAAATAAGTTTGTGGCTGCCAACACTATAACTAACATTTTACCGATCTGCCTAATTTTAAAATTGGTTAGGAAATATGCCGTTATAATTAAGTAGAATGAAGAGCTAAAAATAAAATATCTAACAAGATAAACTGAACTACTATTTCCCTGTAGTTTCGCTAGTATTAAGAATAAAATAGCGCCGCCAAATGGAGCTAAAAAACTAGCTAAGATAAGCCATTTTTCAGCAAATTGTACTTTACGAATTAGAGCAAAGATCATCCAAAGGGTCAGTAGAGCAGTAATGGTAAATAGTGTTTTATTCGGATTTGGGAGTAATAAGAGTAGTTCCCATAAAGTGCTTGGAATACTCCATATGTTCATCGGTGGAATCCAGTATCCAGCTCCAACTTGTTTGAATTGGAAAATAAATACTTTCAGCCAAGGCAAAAAAGATACTAAAATTAGAATTCCAGAAAGTATGACCCAGACATATTTTTTTAACTCAGTCTTAAATTTAAAAATACAAAATAGTAAACCGTAAAAGCCAATTGCTGCAACTGTAAACAATAGATAGTAATGAGTGTAGATCAATATGGCGCTTGTAAAAATGAAAAGAGAGTAGTAGTTAAAAAACTTTTTTCGAAGTTGTGCTTGCAAGAATTCATTTCCCGCGTTTACATGGAAAGCGACTTGATTTTTTAAGGCAGCGCTAAGTGCAAACGCATTACTGATTGCAAAAAATGCTCCCATTGTATACATTCTTGCTTCGGTAACATATTGAACTTGAAATGGATTCACAGCAACGAGCAGGGCTGCTACAATTGCAACCCTTTTATCATTAAAAATGTAATTTACGAAAAAGTAAGTAATAATTATGGTACCGACTCCAAAAAACACCGACATTCCCCGTAGAGCAAACAAAGAATGGCCAAAAATTTCTGACCAAATTCTTAGAAATATGTAATACATAGGAGGGTGAACATCTAGCCCAATACGATACATCATTTCTCCCCAACTATATTTAATTAACAAAGCTGAAAAGGCCTCATCATGCCAGAGTGAAATGCTAGTTAGGTTCCACAGCCTTAAACCTAAACCAAAAAGAGTGATTAAAATTAGTGAAGTGTAATTGGAAAGTTGAGATTTTATTTTCGTGATCATTATTTTATTTTATTTCATATACAGCCATTACTGTTTGATTAAATTTATTTCGTTTTTCGGTCGTGAGCATTGCTTTAGGGTGATACTCTTTGAACTTCTTAATATCAAAGATACTTGATTGAGTAAAAACAATTTTATCACCTTTTTTTAAGTTTTGCAGTTTCCATGAGTCTTCTGGATCAACTTGAATGTAAGGTTGGTTAGCTACGTTATTGTTGTGCTCCCAGTCAACTGTTGTAAAGTACTCAACAGTTTGAATAGAAAATTTATCTAAAACTAAGTAGGTATTGCATTTGCACCCCTCTTGTTTTAAATAGTCGCTTACTGTGGTCAAATCTGACCGGAAAGAATAGTAATTCTCTGGACTGTTAGCTGCGTAAACAAAGTACAAAAAGTAGCTTTGCAAAATCAACGCCGCAATAAATGCAATGGTTTTAAGGCTAAAAGCAATAGTTAACACCTTTTTTTGCCATGAGCTAATTTGTGGCCAGAACTTCCGCACCACTTTATTAGCTAAATCTAATACCCACATCAGCCCAACGGCTGCAAATATGAAAACTAAAGGAATCGTGCCAATTGCGCGAAGTCCATGAGGAATCCCTTCGGCGGTAGTAACTACTGGAATGAGCATAGACCAGAACCATCCTGCAAGTAGAAAATATTTCCAATCAAGTTTATTTTTAACTGGCGTGAAAATGTATCTTGCTGCAAAAAAAGTGATACCTATTAGAGCGATTCCAAAGAAAGGGGAAATAATAATAGAAAGAAATGGTTCACCGGAGATGTTATGTCGCCAATTTAAATCCCCATTCCAGAAGTATCCAACTAAACTTAAGCGAGTCACTTCTAAGATAGTGCCAATTAAATTACCACCATTTAGCTCAGGGTTAAAAACCGATACTTGTCCACTTCTTCCGATGAAAGACCCAGCATGAGTATAGAAATAGTGTGCAAGGGGGTAAATAAATGCAGAAAAAGCTACCATGCTAACAAGTGCTGGCGCGAAGTATTTTTTTACTTTCTCGAACCGTGGAGATTTGAAAATGTCTACTAAGAGTGGCCAAAGAATTGCAATGGCAACTAGTGGCACCATAATCCTGTAGGCGATGTATGAGTAAAAACCTAGTGCGAATATAGCTCCAGTGACAGCTGCCCAGAGATACCTCTTGGCTTTAGTTTCAGCTTCGTAGGTAAGTAGTAAAAAGTAAAAGGTGAACGAGGTGAATAAAGGAATGAGGTTGGCGCGGAAGGCCGTCCTAGAAAGGACAACATGCCAGGTAGAAACTGCCATAAAGAAAGATGCTAGCAATGCCAAGTTAATCGCGCGGGCTTTAATTGCTAAAAAGCTATCTCTTTCTGAGATCGATTCTAATTCTTCTGGTTTTCTTTTTCCAAAAAGGGAAAATAATTTGTAGGTGACTAAGTAACAGCCAATTACAGAAATTACTCCTACGAGCGCTGAAACAATGTGGTGCTGCCAGTGCCCAATTCCTAAGAATTCAACACTTGCATAAAGCATGTAAAAAAACAGGGCCTCACGACCATTACCACGTTCGTAGAATGGTTGAGTTTGGCCTTGTTCGATTAGTATGATATCTAAGCCATTTGCGGCCTCATCAGGAAAAAGTCCTCCTGGGAGAACCATAATCTGATAGAACCGAAAGGCAATTGCTAGAGTAATTACTCCAACTAGTAGCCATTTTTGTTTTGGTGTCATATTTGTTATACTTTGAGTTGCGAGAAGTAATTTATGGAATTTAAAAGCGCCACTCAAAAAACTTGGATCATCGCAATTGTCCTATTCATTATAACACTGCTTGTGATGTTTTTCAAAATGTATGGAGCTCCAGACACAATTGCAATTAGGTACAACGTCATAATTGGAGTTAATCAAATTGGTAGTAAATATGAATTAATTAAAATTCCATTTACCGGGCTTTTGATTGGTTTGGTGAATTTTGCTTTAATTAAATTTCAAAAATTTGATAAAGACTTTTTGCCATTTCTAGCAGCTTTTGTAACAGCTGTAGCGAATGGATTTCTTTTAATTGCGATTTTATTTTTATTCCGAGTTAGTTAATTTATTTGAATGTTCCGAAAACGCACAAAGATTGAACGATTTTGGGAAGTACTACCAGGACTATCTTTTTGGATAGTTTTTCTTGGTGCTATTATTTTATCTTTCGTTAAGCCTGTTTGGGCGGCAGTGTTCATTGTTTGTTTTGATTTGTATTGGCTGCTAAAAGCAATGAATACCTCAGTACACTTAATTTCAAGTTACCGAAAGTTCCGAGTCTATGTAAAAATTGATTGGTTGCTATTAGTTGCTATGCTCCATGATCGAGCAAGACTTATTAATCATATGGAAACATCTCGAGACCATGCTACAAAATCCTTGGAAAAAAAGTTTTACACTCAGGAAATTGACAGACTAAACACCCAGCCAGATAATGGGGTAATCAACCGACCTTTCCAAGAGTTCTATCATTTAATCATCATTCCATTTGTAGATGAGTCCGAAGAAGTGTTAACTTCTACAATTGATGCTTTAGTGACAACGCAGTATCCTCATGAACAAATGATGCTAATTTTGGCATCAGAAGAGAGGGCTGGGGCACCTGCTCAAGAAATTGCAAAAAAACTACTTGAAAAATACGAGCAGAAGTTTTTCAAAATGTTTGTGACTATTCACCCAGATGGCCTTGAAGGTGAAATTAAAGGCAAAAGCGCGAATGCAAGTTATGCAGTCTCATCCATATTGCCAAAATTGGAAGAGCTGAATATCGCAGAAGATACAGTGTTAATTTCTAATTTAGATAGTGACACGATTGTGCATCCGCAATATTTTGCAAGAGTAATGTATGCGTTTTTAACTAATGAAGATCCCTACCACCGCAGCTATCAACCAATTGCAATTTACAATAATAATATTTGGGACAGCCCAGCGTTCATTCGAGTAGTTTCTGTTTCCAACTCTTTTTGGCAGTTTACCGAAAGTTCTCGTCCAGACAGACTGCGTACTTTTGCTTCGCATACTATGACATTAAAAGCACTGAAAGACGTTGGATTTTGGAAAAAAGATATTATCAACGAAGATGGATATATTTTTTGGCAATGCTATTTGCATTACAAAGGCGACTATCAAGTAGTTCCATTGTTTATTCCGGTATCTTTGGATACTTGTTTAGCAGATACTTTTTGGCAAACTTTAAAAAATCAATACAAGCAAAAAAAGCGTTGGGCATATAATGTAGAGTATTACCCCACTTTAGTACCAGCGTTGTTAAAAAACAAAGCTCCGCTTGGGGACAGGCTTTACAAACTGTACCAATATGTGGAAGGAAACTTTAACTGGGCAACAGCAAGTATTTTAATTACTACACTTGGGTGGCTTCCACTATTTGTTGGCGGACCAGAATTCAAAGAAACTGTGATTGCGTACAATTTACCTCACGCCACTCGCACTCTAATGACCATCGCCACTGGGTTCCTCATTTTTAGTGTGTATATTAATTTGATTCTTTTGCCACCAAGACCTAAAAAATATAGTATATGGCGCAGTATTATGATGTATTTACAGTGGGTGTTAGTGCCATTTACTTCATTGGTGTTTGGTAGTTTGCCGGCGATTGAATCCCAAACTCGTTTGATGTTTGGTTGGTACCTAGAATTTTTCGTTACTCCTAAATCCCGCAAAGGCGATGTTACTGCAATGAGTATGGATGAAATGCAAGGTTCAAAAAACACTGTTGAAAAAACTTTGGGAGATAATAAATAATGAATTATATTTGGTTTGGATCTCTCGCTTTTATGCTGGCAATATTTCTTACTCCACTTGTGCGTAAGTTTGCGTTTAAAGTGAGGGCAGTAGACATTCCAAGGCCACCGCGCAATTTGCATTCGTACCCAGTTGCTAAACTGGGCGGTTTGGCAGTATATTTAAGTGTTGCTCTTTCTGTCTTGCTATATGTTATGTATGGAAATATTGACCCATTGATTGTACCGTTTAAATTTATTTGGGCAACTCTGATTGGTGGACTGGTGTTAATGATCGGTGGGTTTATTGATGATAAATACGATTTGCCACCTTACATCCTTTGGATATTTCCAGCTGTGGCCTCTCTCATTGTAGTTTTTAGTGGCATTGGAGTTGGAATTAAATTTATTAGTAATCCATTTGGCGCGCCGTTAAGTTTAGACTTTTTGTTACTAGGTTTGCCGGCCTCTGCAGTATTTATTTTTATATGGATGATGGGGATGATCTTTACAACTAAGTTTTTAGATGGATTAGATGGACTGGTGGCAGGTATCGGATTGATCGCAGGGTTAACTTTATTTGCCCTTTCATTAACTCCGAGTGTGAATCAACCTATCACTGCAAGTTTTGCCATCATTCTGGTGGGTGCTTTGGCTGGATATTTGATTTATGCATTCCACCCCGCAACAATTTTTCTTGGTGAAGGGGGGAGTACTGTTGTTGGATTTATGTTAGGAGTTTTGTCTGTTATCCTAGGCGGAAAGATTGCCACAGCTTTGCTAGTAATGGGTATACCAATTTTAGATGTTGCTCTGGTAATCATCCAGAGACTATGGTCTGGGAAAAGCCCTTTTAGAGGAGATAGATTACACATACACATGAGGCTCATTGACCTCGGATTCAGTCAAAAACAAACAGCAATTTTACTTTATACTCTTTCGGCAGGGTTCGGGTTTACTGCTGTATTCTTGCAGAGTATGGGAAAGTTAGTGGCTTTGGGAATTTTAGTTTCTATAATGGCTATTCTCTTTGTGATGGTACTTCGCATGTACAAAAAAAAACAATCTAGCCAGTCAGCTTAGACTTTACTTGCTTGACCTAAACAAGTAAAAAATGGTATCATCCTTTTGTAAAAGTCCAATTTAGCAAGGAGGAACTTGTTAGAGTGTCACAGCAAAGTGGTATGTCAACGGATGAAAGTAGACTACGTTGTTTACTTGATAGCTTAAATACAATTATTTGTAACACCCATTATTGGGAAAGTTATGATATGATGGTGGATCCCGAGATAATTGTCTTGAAAGATAAAAAGGTGCAGAAATTTTTAGATGAAAATCTTCAAATTTTTCTTTCAAATAAAGAGTGGTTTCTTTATCAAACTTTTTTTGAAGGAAAACCCTTCGCTTTCAGCGCGATTTTGAGTTCAATTGAACCTTTCTTAGACGAACAAGCTCGATTAGCCATTATTCCTTTCATTTCGGCAAATGAGCAGAAAAGAATCGAAGACTTAAACGATCATTACGAAGTAACTAAGGGTTATGGGATAATTGATCGAGCACTCGCACAAATTGTACCCCTATTGTCATAGGAGTTGGTCGCTGAATCGGAACAATTGTTGTTCCGATTCTTTTTATTGACAAAAATGCTGGGATTGTGTAGAATATTAGGGTATTAAATTTACTAACTATATGTCATTTGCAGTAATCGCCACAGGCGGAAAACAGTATTTGGTCGCTAAAGGCGAAAAAGTACAAGTAGAAAAACTTGAAGGTGCAGCCGGCGACAAGATCACTTTTGATAAAGTCCTAGCTACAATCTCAGATAAAGAATATAATCTTGGTAAACCTTATGTAAGTGGTGCCATCGTTGAAGGCACAATTACTAAGCAAGGCCGTGGTAAGAAAATCGAAGTTTTGAAATACAAAGCTAAGAGCAAGTACCGTCGCAAGATCGGTCACCGCCAAGCTTACACAGAAATTGAGATTACCAAAATCTAACTTTTACAAAAATTAAAAAACTATTATCTCGGAACAGTTCAGAGATAATAGTTTTTTTATATATAAATTTATTTACTAATTTTTATTCCTTTTGAGCGCGATTGTACGCCCATGTATTGGCAGCGTAGTAACTTTCAAATGTCCCAGCATCTATCCAATCACCTTTCATAATTTCAACTTTCAGTTCATCTTTTTTTAAGTACCAGTTATTTAAATCGGTAATTTCTAGTTCGCCACGAGGAGAAGGCTGTAAGCTTTTTGCTGCATCAACAACTTTGTTGTCATAAATATAGATTCCAGTTACTGCATAGTTGGAAATAAATTCAGTGGGCTTTTCTACAATAAGTTCAGCTTTTTGGTTCTCATCAAATTTTACTACCCCAAATCTTTCTGGATCAGGAACTTCTTTTGCAAAAACAGTCGCGCCACCAGTGAAGTTTTGGATTGCATCAGTGACCTCGTCTTCAAAGATATTATCACCAAGGATTAGGGTCACATTATCGCCATCGTCTAAGAAATTTTCACCTAAAATAAATGCTTGGGCTAAACCATCTGGTTTGTCTTGAATTTCGTAAGTAAAACGCACTCCTGGTCCGAAATCTTTTCCGCTACCTAACACTTTCATGTAATCGCCACAGTGGTCAGGAGCGACAATAATTAGAATTTCTTTTATACCGGCATTCAATAATTTTTCCAATGGATAGTAAATCATTGGCTTGTTATAGATTGGTAGGAGTTGCTTGGAAGTAACTTTGGTAAGTGGTCTGAGGCGAGTTCCGGCGCCACCAGAGAGAATAATGCCTTTCATAAAAATGTTTTTTAATAAATTACTTGGAATTAAGGTAACCTGCCAACGCTTCTTGCCATGGGCGCATCAGCGTTGTTTTGGTATTTAAAAGTATACCATATTGCGGCCTGGGAGCGGTGTGGCCAGAAACGTGAAAGTTGGTCATTTTATTCTCGCGTACCTCTTTTTCTAGACCTTTTAGTTTTAAGATTTCTTTTGCCCAGGAATACCAAGTTGCGCTGCCTGAGTTTGTGCCATGGTAAATTCCAAATGGTTTTGTGTTTTGAATTAGATCTAAAGTAAATTTGGCTAAATCCTTTGTCCAAGTCGGTTGTCCGAATTGATCCGATACCCCTTCTAAAAATTCTTTTTCTTCTGCTAGTTGTAAAATGCGAGTTATGTAGTTAACTTTGGATGTCTTGCTGTTACCTTGATCTCCGTATAACCAAGCTGTGCGGATGACATAGGTGCGAGAACAATTTTTTAAAGCTGCAACTTCGCCAAGTAATTTTGATTGGCCATAATGGCTTTGAGGATTGGTTGTGTCCGCTTCAACATATCCTTCTTCTTTAGTGCCATCAAAGACATAGTTTGTTGAAAAGTGCACGAGCGTTGCGCCGACTTTTTCACATGCATCTGCCAAAATTCCAACCGCAGTACCGTTAATTAACTCTGCTTTTTCTGGTTCCACTTCTGCTTTATCCACAGCGTTGTAGGCAGCACAGTTAATAACCACTTCCGGCATTAGTGAGTTAATTTTTTCGTGTACTGCCGATACATCGGTAATATCTAATTCGCTGCTATCTAAACAAATAGCTTGCTTTTCAAGCAGTTTTTCAAATTCCTTTCCGAGTGTGCCGTTTTTACCAATAACTAAATAATTTGCCATATAAACTTTGGTTAAGATTTCTCTGGGAAAACTTTTAGTAGAGTTGGATTGTTTGCATCTTTTTCTGACAGGACAGGGGATGAAGTGTGCCAATTAATACCTATAGTTTCATCATTCCAAGCAACTTCTTTTTCTTTGCCAGCAGACCAGTAGTCAGTAGTGAGGTAATTATAATCAGCGTGGTCACTTAGCACTAAGAATGCATTGCCACATCCAGCTGGTATAAAAATACTTTTAAAATTATCTTCCCCTAACTCTACGGAAATGAATTCGCCAAATGTTTCTGACCCTGGTCTGGTGTCTACTACTACTTGTTGTACTAAGCCATTGGTGCAGGTGACTAGTTTGTGCCAAGGAGCAATGTGAATACCTCGCAAGGTTTCTTTACTGGACCTAGAATGGTTTTGTTGAACTGGTTTAAAAGCAAATCCTAATTTTGTTTCTAAGTCAACTTTGCGAAAAGTTTCGCGAAAAAAACCACGATCATCTTTGATAACAGGTCTAGAAATGATGAATACTCCAGCTAATTTAGTTTCTTCAATGTAATCTGAGGTGCTCATACAAGCTTTTCACCCTTATTCTGGTAGAAGCTTTCGCTTTCTTTTGCTGATTCACTCCACCAAGCTTGATTGTCTTTATACCACTCAATGGTAGTGGCAAGCCATGTCTCAAAATCTGCTTGGGGTTTCCAACCTAATTCACGCTCAATTTTGCTCCAATCAACTGCGTATTTTACATCGTGTCCTGGTCTGTCAGTAACCATCTCAATTCTATTTTCAGAAAGATCTAGGTGAGCTAAAATTTTGCGAGCCACTTCTGTGTTACTGACTTCAGAGGTCATTCCGCCAATACAATAAGTTTCACCAACTTTACCTTTCAATAAAATCGCTTCAATCGCTCGGCAGTGATCTTCTACAAAAAGCCAATCACGAATCTGGTTACCCGGCGTATATAATCGAAGGTTTTCTCCAGAGAGTAGTCGAATAATAGAACGGGGAATAAATTTCTCGCTATGTTGGAACGGTCCAAAGTTGTTACTACAATTACTGATTGTAAAAGGTAGACCATAAGTTTCTCCGTAGCTCCTCACCAAATGATCAGATCCTGCTTTGCTAGAGGCATATGGACTATTCGGTTGGTAAGGGGATTGCTCACTAAATTTCCAATCTTCATCTAGCGGGATTGAACCAAACACTTCATCTGTGGAAATATGGTGAAAGCGTTTAATTTTTTCCTCGCGCGCAGCTTCAAGGAGCACGTGTGTTCCTAAAACGTTAGAACGAGTGAAAACATATGGATCGTTAATGCTTCTGTCGACGTGACTTTCGGCTGCAAAGTGCACCACGGTGTCACAACCAGTCATTGTTTTTTTAACAATTTCTGGATCTGTAATATCACCTTCAACGAATTCAATTTGGTCTTTTACTGAGGTAAGATTATCAAGATTACCAGCATAAGTTAGCTTATCTAGGACCACAATTGAGTCTTCAGGGTGATTTTTGACCCAGTATTGCACAAAATTAGCGCCAATAAAACCGGCGCCACCAGTAATAAGTAGTTTCATACTGTTAGTATACCAAAGCCAATGCTTGCTGCCAAAAGTAAGTAAAAATAAATACGCCGATTTGGGTCGGCGTATGGAGGGTGAAATGAGCACGATGCTCTTTCTTACTTATTTTTCTTTGGTGTGGGCTTCGTTGCGGGATTTTTCCTACTAATTTGCTTGCTGAATTTTTCGATTGATTCAAAAGTGTGGTGGAGACGGTTTTGAAATTTCTCGTAAGGAACTTCAACTTTTTTCTTCAGTTCTTTTTGCACCAAATTTGCAACAGCTAATTCAGCTTCGCGAACAGCTTGCTCAATATCGACGAAAAGTTCGTCTTGAGGAGCCCCGTACTGTTGAGCAAGGTAATGGGCGGAGTTTGCCTGCTGGATTATTTCGACCGCGACTTTTGGATCAAAGTTTTCCTGTTTGGCGTAGGCTTGGTATTGCTCATAAAATTTTTGCGCTTTCATGAGCTGGGTCTGCGATTCTGAATTTAGTGGGTTTGTGGTCCTGTACAGCAACATCATCGCAACGATGAAAACAGTGATGGTTGTAAAACAAATTATCAAGGTGATAAAAAGTCTTGCCACCCAATTAACACTCACAGTCATTCCTTGGTCCTCCTCTAGTAAACATTTGCTAACTTGTCTCAAATACTACTCTTTTTCGGGAAAATGTCAATAGTTTCTGCTATTATATAGATATGTTAAAAGTTGCTTTAGTGCAGGTGGTCTACAATTCAATGAAGTTCATCCCCCAAGTCTTTCCGGCGGCATTAAATCAAACTGAGAAGGATTTGGCCTTTTACGCCATTATTGCTGGGAATGAAGATGGGGGAAAGGAATATATTCAGAAAAATTTTCCAGAAGTGAAAATTATTGATCCAGGGTACAATGTGGGGTTTTCAAAAGGACATAATGATTTTTTCTCACAAATTGATGCAGAATTTATCCAGCTCATTAATCCAGATTTAATTGTTACCCCAACTTTTGTGGAAGAGATGCTGAAACCTTTTTCTGACTCGGCAGTGGGCGCTGTCTCCGGAAAAATTTTACAATACGATTTTGTAAAGAATTTGTCGACAAACAAGATTGACTCAACAGGAGTTGTAATTTCTAAAACAGGGAGAGGGCGCGACCGAGGCCAGCATGAAATTGATGAAGGGCAGTGGGATTCTCAGACGGATTTGATTGCGGTGTCGGGAGCCGCCGCCATGTACAGAAAATCTGCACTGGAGTCTGTGAAATACATTTATCCAGAAAATCATAGTAAAAAAGGACAGGTTGAATATTTTGATGAAGAATTTTTTATGTATTGGGAAGATGTAGACTTGTCGTGGCGCATGGTCAATGCTGGATGGAAAATAAAGTTTGCCCCACACGCGAAAGCTTTCCATGGCAGAACAGCTGGTTCAAGTGCGAGTGGTTACAAAAAAGTTTGGGCTTTTATTCAGCATCACCGCCAGATCCCAAAACAAATTTTAAAGTGGAATTACAAAAACCATATCTTCATGTTTATTAAAAATTCACCGAAGTGGTATGGGAAATTTTTTGTACGTGAATTTTTCTATCATGTTTTTGTATTAGTTTTTGAAACAAAGACCCTTGCAGTGTTGCCAGAATTTTTTAGACAGCTTCCGAGCATATGGCAGAAACGAAAGTATATTCAGGCTAATAGGAAAATTTCTGTGGCCGATATGGAAAAATTATTATCATAGATCCAATGAAACTCTCAGTAATTTTAGTCCTCTACAACGCGCGCGATGTAATCGAAGTAACTTTAGATGCCCTCTACGCTTCCAAGGTGGATTTTGATTATGAAGTGATTATAGTAGATAACAATTCCCCGGACGATTCAGTTCAAATTATAAAAGACAAATATCTTTCCGATCCAGCGGTGGCTGCTAAAACGAAATTAATTTTTAATTCCGAAAACTTTGGATTTGGGATCGGTAATAATATTGGGATGAAACAAGCTACTGGCGATTATATCCTCCTACTTAATACCGATACTAAAATTAGTCCGGAAAATTTGCAAGTAATGGTTGATTTTATTTCAAAAAGGCCAGACATTGGCGCTGCCACTTGTAAGTTAATTAAAGCAGATGGACAGATTGATCCAGCCTCCCGCCGCAGTGAGCCAAATTTAGTGAGATCATTTTTTAGATTGTTTGGTTTCCAAAGTTTGTTCCCCAAAGTATTTGGCGGTTATAATTTACTCAATAAAGATCCGAAAATTTCTTCAGAACTAGAAAGTTGTAGCGGGGCATATTTCCTAATGAGCCGGGAGGCTTACGAAAAAACTGGCGGTTTTGATGAGCGGTTCTTTATGTATGGTGAAGATTTAGATTTGTGTAGAAGCATACGAGAATCTGGTTTGAAAATTTGGTGGCATCCGGAAACAACTTGTGTGCATTATCGCGGCCAGTCATCCAAAAAAACTCCTCAAAAAACTTTGTTCGCATTTTACGATGCCATGTGGATCTACTACAAAAAATGGTATAGCAAAAAATATTTTCATTTACTTGATCCAGTAGTGTTTTTAGGCACCAGAGTGCTGTATTACTGGAAGTATTTTCAAAATCTGTTCAGAAAAGAAAAAATCGTCAGTAAGTAGTTTTTGACAAATCGCTATTTTATCAGTATAATAATTAAAATATGCCAAATAACGATAACAACGAAGATAACAATAGAGACTTAGCTTCATCGGACTCGGTGCGCAAGTTTTTGAATATGAAAGACACTGATGGTGATGGCATTCCAGATGCCGAAGAAGTGCCAGAAAATTTACCGATTGGGGACAGTGCGGTGGATTTGCCAGTCGTTGAAGTTGTCGCAGAGCAGAAACCGAAAGAAGTAAAAACTGTGGGCGAGTTGTTTCAAGAAAAAGTTGTTGCGACTGAAGAAGGTGAAAATTTAAATGAGATTCAAATGCAAAGCGGATCATCTCCAGTAGTGAGAGCACTGAAGGCTGTACTGCCATATGTTGCAATTTTTATTATTTTTCTGGCGTTGTATTTTTTCTACTTCAGCGATTTTACAGTAAATAGTCTGTTTAAATCAGATAACTTAACGATTGAAAATGTTACAACCTCTGCCAACAATAAAGATTTAGAAAATTTGAAGTCAGACTTGAAAGATGAATACGCAGTTTGGATGAAACAATTCTTTTTTGAAGTAAATGATGAAGCGATTATTTCTATGGATACTGATGTATCTGGTAATGGGCTCTCTAACTTTGAAAAGTATCTGTTAAATTTAAATCCAAAAGTATTTTCAAGTCGCGGCAGTAACATCCCAGATGGGGAATTAGTCATTCAAGATATTTCTCCATGGACTGGCACAGCTTTTTCTGACGCGCAAAAAGAATTAGTAAACAAATATATTAACAAAGAGTTAATTAATAACCGTATTACAGCAGCAGCGTTAACTCGTGGTATTACTAAATTCGCGCAGTATGTGAATTCAGATTCACCTTACTATATTGATCCTAAAACTTTAGCAAATACCAACACATCTGAAGTACAGAAAAACCAAGTGGCCGCGCAAACTGCCCAAACCACTCAGCAAAATCAAACAGCGCCAACTACTGGCAATATGAATGCCAGTGAAGATATTAATACAAACATTCCAGGAAAACTAGAAATTCCAGCCAACAAAATTTCTGTTCCCTTAATTTGGACTAAAGATGTAAAAAGTTTTGATGCAGATTTGAAAAAGGGAATTGTGCATTATCCTGGGACAGCACTCCCAGGACAAATTGGTACTAGTTATATTTCAGGACACTCCAGTGGTTACTTGTGGGATAAGAGTCCGTACAAAACAATTTTTGCAGGACTTGGTGGCGTCACTGATGGAACTTCTTTTACAATTTCCGCAACTTTAAAAAATGGTAAGACAGCAGTTTACCATTATGTCGTGGCAAGTCGGGGAGAATTTGCTCCAAATGATCAAGCGCAATTTGTAAATACCGCCGACTCAATGGTGGCGCTTTCCACTTGTTGGCCTATTGGATCAACTGCAAAAAGATTAGTGCTGTTTTCAAAACTCAGCCAGGTAGAGCAATTCTAATACAATTTCAGCTTGACTAAGCCATATTTGAGGCTTAAAATTAAAGGCTACAGTCAATTTAGCTTATTTTAGGGCTACTATTGACAAAGTAGCCTTTTTATGCTATACTCTTGTGTCAGAGTCAGATAGACACTGACAGACAGATATTTGCTCATCAACCTGAAATATTAACTTAGTCAGGCGTTTGGTGAGCACTAATCTGTCTAACACCGCGTTGGACAAATTTCAGTTCTTTTACAAAAATTTTCGGAGGATAATTAAGATGAAAAAGCTAGTATTAGGTCTGGCGATTTATTTCGCCATGTTCGCAGTTTCGGCAATTGTCGGAAATGCGCAGGATGTGGACGATGGTCTCGAAACCGAGGCTGTCACTTACAACTCGGGTTGGTATTACCCGACGGCTAATTCTCGCACAGCCATGCGGCGGTGCGGGATTACTGAAGAAGTAATCCATCGTATGGGTTACACAGTTGCGGTTCGGTTATCTGAACCTTTGATAGTTGATGCGGTTGAGTACTGTATCAATTCTGCTCAAAAACTTTCTGGTTGGACTTCCAACTTGAAAGGCAGAAAGGGTCAGAAGATCG
>CAZXPB010000002.1:0-60241 GCA_964642585.1 uncultured Candidatus Saccharibacteria bacterium | reverse complement strand
TGTCTGGTTGTGTTCGCTCCATACCAATTTGAAATGACATAGTCTATATTGTACTTGAATCTTGACGTTAAAACAAGATATGAGAAATCCACTAGACAACTTGCCATCAATTTGGTATATTTTGAGTCTGTTCAAGTTAGTCTTCTACAACAAAAAGGAGTGCATTTAAAACTTATATGGCAAACGACAGTAAACCTGTTTCGTCTAAACAGGATGATTTGGTTATCGTGCGTAGGGTTCCTGAAAGGTTTTTGAATCGACGAATAGGTCGAGCACAAAACGTGAATCGTTTTCAATCGCTTCGAGACGATTTCATGAACCGCTCAGATATTCATAACACCGGATCGCCGCCCATAAAAAAATAGGCTCAGGACTAGGTCTAAAGAGACTTCTCAGCTGTTTTGAGAGGTCTTTTTGTTTGTTTAAAATTGACTGGAAAAACACTTTAGTTTATGATGTATATCTCAACCATCTGTCGTGGTTGCATCACAACAAAAGAGGAACAAAAATACTTTATGGCAAGAAGGAAAGGATTTTTCAAGGACCCTGGAACTGATTTAGGTATGATAGCAAAACCTAAATTTGCGGTTTGTAAATCGCGGGAATGTTTGTCCGGAAAGGACAAAAAAGATCTCGTTCGCGTTCTCGGTAATTTCGACCCCGGCGATTCTTTGTTCAAGCTTCATGCGAGATTGGCACGAAGCCGGCGATTCAACAAATCTCAACCACCGGAACAAGGAGCGATCATGATCGTCTCCAACAGCGGTTACTCTGGCCATCACGACAAACAGTCCCTTCGCGAAATCTGTGGGGTTTAACCTGCTTCGCGATTAGTAAACAAACCAGCCGGCGAATTGATTCGCCGGCTCTTCTTTTTTTGGTATAATGAAGTTGTCCTAAAAGATTCAGAATTAACTTTATTTATGAAAATTACAAATCTCAAAAAACTGACTCCGAAGAAATTAGTAGTGTTCGATCTAGATGGTACATTGGCTAAATCTAAAAGTGTCATTGATGCAGAAATGGTGCAATTATTAACCCAGCTCCTCACTCACAAAAAAGTAGCAGTCATCGGTGGGGGCAAGTATGGGCTCTTTAAATCTCAAATGATGAGCCAGTTGAAACTACCAAAAGAATTGTATAAAAATTTATTTCTATTTCCTACAACTGCTACAGCATTCTATCGATATAATAGTGGTTGGAAAAATGTTTACTCACATCAATTGACTAAAGAAGAGCGAGCGCTCATTAAAAAAACATTCGCAAAAGTTTTTAAAGAAATTGGTTATAAACATCCAAAGAAAACCTATGGCAAGGTTATTGAAGATAGAGGTACCCAAGTGACATTTTCTGCTTTAGGCCAAGAGGTTGTTGCGATGTTAGGTAAAAAAGGTTTGAAGATGAAAGATGAATGGCGTGATAAACACACGGCTACAAAAATGGAGATCGCAAAATTAATGTCTAAATATCTCCCTAATTTAGAAATTCGCGCGGCTGGTCATACTTCTGTTGATGTCACAAAGAAAGGAATAGATAAAGCTTACGGATTAAAACAGATTGAAAAATATCTGAAGATAAAAATTAAGGATATGATTTTTGTCGGTGACGCGATATTTCCAGGAGGGAATGATTACGCTGTTACTAAAACCCCGATTGATTATGTTCCTGTTACAGACCCCGAGGGAACAAAGAAAGTTATTCGCGAGGTTTTAAAGAAATAAAAAACTGGCCTTGTTTGGCCAGTTTTTTTATTTAAAGTAATCCGATTTTTTCTTTAACTTCAGTCAGGGTTTCGTGAGCAATGCTGCGTGCTTTGCCAGCACCATCTGCTAACACTTGAGCAAGGAACTGTTTGTCAGCAAGAAGTTCTTTTTTCTTTTTGCGAAAATCGGCAAAGTAATCTGCAATTGAATCTGCAAGTACAGTTTTGAGCTCACTATACTTAATAGTGCCATCTTTTTGCGCTGCACGGAATCTTCCGACAACCTGAGCATCCGAGTTAAATTGTTCTAGCAAGAAAAACAAATTATCTACGCCAGGACTACCCTCATTAGATGTAGCAGTGACAGCTTTCTTTAATTTTGCATGAATTTCTGCAGGACTGTCATCAAGATAAATTGGATCATCACCAGTTTTGCTCATTTTCTTTTCTGGATTCTTGATACTTTTAATTCGCAGAGGCTTTAGTAAAAAGTTTTTTGGTTCAGGGAAAGTTTTGCCAAACTTTTTGTTGAATTTCCGTGCAATGTCACGAGCCAGTTCAAGGTGTTGTGTTTGATCGTCTCCCACAGGTACCATACTTGGTTTGTATAGTAGAATATCTGCCGCCATTAGAGTAGGGTAGGCGAGTAGTCCCACATTGATATTTTCTTTATGCTCTTTTGCTTTGTCTTTGTACTGAGTCATTCGTTCAAGTTCTGAAAGTTGAGTGATACAGTTAAAAATCCAAGCGAGTTCAGCGTGTTCTAAAATTTGGCTTTGAATAAAAATGGTAGATTTTTTCGGATCAATTCCAGCTGCAAGATAGTCAGCAACGACATTTAAAGTATTTTCGCGAAGTTTTTTTGGTTCAAACGGGGTTGTGATTGCATGAAGGTCAGCAATGAAAAAATAGCAATTTGCATTGCTTTCGTTTTGCAGGTCAACATATTGTTTTAAAGCCCCTAAGTAATTTCCAATATGGAGTTTGCTAGTGGCTCGAATCCCCGAAAGGATAATGTCTTGTTTCATAAAATTGATTCTCTTTTATCTATATATTGACATTTTAACATAAAAGTAGATAATATAGGTAGTTTGGTGGGTATTGGTTAAAATATAGGAGGCAATAATGGCAACAGCAAAATGTCCGAAGTGTAAGCGAGTTTGTGAACTGTCTTTGTATGGCAAGTTCCTCTTCCATAAAAATACGACAGGTAAGCCTTGCCCAGGGGCAGGCTATTCTCCCAGAGAAGCAGAAAAATTGGATGATAAAATTCATTTCAGATATGTCCAGGGCTGAGCAGAGAATTCAGCCTTTGACTGAATTTCGCGCAAATCAAAAGCGGCCGGTACAACACACATTGTGTTGCCGGCCGCTCTTTTTACTTACACTTCAATGATCACTGGTAAGATCATTGGGCGTCGTTGAGTCTTTTGAAATAAATATTCTCCAATAGTGTCTCGGATTTCTTGTCGTAAGTCTGTATAGTTGGCTTCGCCAGTTCCGCCTTTACTTTCAATCATCTTTCTAATTTCATGTTTTACTTCACGAATGAGTTCATCATTGTTTTTCATATACACGAAACCACGTGAGAGAATTTCAGGGGGTGCGGTTAATTTACCGGTGCTGCGAACCACTGTTGAGATTATTACAAACATTCCATCTTGAGCCATGAGTTGACGGTCACGGATTACCACTTCGCCAACATCACCGACACCAAGTCCATCTACAAATACATATCCAGAATCAACTTTGGTCGGAAGGACTTTGCCCTCGCCATTACCATTGAATTCTAGAACAGATCCATTTTCTAAGACGAAACAATTACTTTCGGGAATACCAATGCTCTGGGCTAATTTAGAGTGTCCCACTAACATGTGATGTTCACCGTGAATTGGTACGAAATATTTTGGCTTGGTTAATTGCATCATTAACTTCAACTCTTCTTGTTGAGCGTGTCCAGATGTGTGAATGTCTAGCATCTTGTTGTAAATAACTGTTGCGCCTTGGCGGGTTAAGTTATCTAGAACTGCAACGATAGAGCGTTCATTCCCCGGAATAGGGGAAGAGGAGATGATGACTGTATCATCTTTCTTAATCTTAATTGAACGGTGTTCACCTCGGGACATACGCGCTAGCTGTGAAGCTTCTTCGCCTTGTGCCCCAGTGGTTAGCACTGTAATTTGATTATCTGGATACTTAGCAGCTTGTTCAGACTTAATGATGAGCTTTGGTAGTACTTTTAAGTAGCCCATAGAAATGGCAGTTTCTAAAGTGTTTACCATAGATCGTCCAGTAACAATCACCTTGCGGTTATGTTTTGCTGAGAAGTCTAGAACTTGTTGCATACGAGAGATCAAAGAAGAGAAGGATGCGAAAATAATTCGACCCTTTGCTTCAGAGAAAATTCGTTCAATACTCACACCAATTTCTTTTTCAGAAAGACAGTAACCAGGCTTTAACGCGTTAGTTGAGTCAGACATTAGAGCGAGCACACCGTTGCCCCCGAAGGTAGCAATCTTATGGAACTCGGTAATTTTTTCATTAATTGGAGTGTGGTCAAACTTCCAGTCACCAGTGTGAATGATTTGACCGATTGGAGTGTTAATAGACAGACCAACTGCATCTGGGATGTTGTGGTTTACCGCAAAGAATTTCACTTGGAAATTTCCCACAGGTACAGTGTCGTCTAAAGTTAATGGATTAAGTTTAACGCGCCCTTGAAGATTAAATTCTTCAAGACGTTTTTTGATCATCCCAGCAGACAAAGGCATGGTGTAAATTGGTGGGTCACCTAGTTTCGCTAGAAGATAGGGAATAGCACCAATGTGGTCCATGTGTCCGTGAGTAACGAAAAGAGCCCGAATATTTTTCTTGCGATCTTCAAGGTACTTAGTTTCTGGAATGATGTAGTCGATTCCCGGAGTTGTTTCATCTGGGAATGCGAAACCTGCATCTACGATGATAATATCATCACCATATTCGTAGGCCATCATGTTTGCACCGACTTCCTCAAGTCCACCTAGTGGAATGACACGAAGAGTAGTGCGAGATAGGGTAGCGCGTGAGTTGCCGGTTGGGGCAAGAGTTGCACGTGGGGTTTGGGTAGCACGCGGAGCAGCTGCTGCTGGAGCAGATGGTCTTGGGCTAGCGGTACGTGTAGGAACACGACGCTTAAAATTTTCAGTGCTATCACCAGTTGTTTTTCTGATCATATGTTGCTTTCAAGATTTTCTGTAAGGAGTTCCGGAACCCGAATCAACTGAAAAAACAGATGAAAATCAGGATACAAAAAATCTTTTTAAAATTAATTTTTATATCTTTTGTAGTCTTAAAAGTGGCTTCCGGGGCCGCCTTTTAAAAACTTCAGCATTGCCGATTAAGGCTATATGCAATTACCAAATGGGAACTTATGTTGTTTTCTCTGCCTTGTAAGGAGAGCCACACAAACTTCCATTTAGGAACTGCCGATTAATTTGTGAAAGTATTATAGCAGAGCTGGTCAATTCTGTCAAACTAGGTGGTAAAAAAAGCTTGTAAATAAGCGATAAATTCGCTGCTATACTGCGCCTTATTTAAAGACACGCTTGGTACTAGTGTACCAATTTGGTAAATCATAGAACCGGGCAGTAGTGTCGGAAAGATTATTTAAGGACATCCCGCGGATATCTTCGGTCATTGCGTAGGAGAATACATTTTGTACTAAGAAAATCGCTGGAGCATCTGCAGTAATAACGGTTTGAAATTGACGATATTTTTCATCGCGAATTTTTTTGTCCGCGGCAGTGCGGGCCTCAGAGATTAATTTATCAGCAGTATTATTAGCATACATAGACAAGTTCAAACCTGGGTTTCGAACTTGGCTTGAATGCCAAAAAGGGAATGGATCAGGGTCTGCTCCAAGCTTCTGAGCAAAAAGGAGAGCGTCATATTTGCGGGGGCGAATAGCATTTTCTGTTAACTCTTTGGTAGGTTGAATATTTAAAGTTACTTTCGCACCAAGCTTTGCCCACTGGCCAGCAAGTAGTTCTGCGGTTTTTGTGTTTAGAGCGAAGTTATTTGTAGAGAGAGTAAAAGAAAGTTCTACCCCATTTTTTTTACGAAGGTTTGTGCTTGGGTCTAGTTTCCAGCCAGCAGAATCTAATAACCCTTTGGCGCTTTCTAGGTTGTAGTTTATTTTTGGATCTTCAAGACCAGACACATGCTGTCTTAGAATTGGCCCATTGATGGCAGAACCTTGCCCATTGTATATGGAGTCAATAATAGTTTGAATATCAGTTCCTAAATTAAACGCATTGCGAACTTTTACATCGCTAAATAGTTTTGTGCTAGTATTGAAAAATACAGCCTGATACTGTGGTAGGTTGAGTTGGGTAATTTTGAATTCATTATTAGATTCATCTAATCGAACACTTTGATCAAAAGGACTGAATCCAAACCCATCAATTTGCTTTCCATGAATTGCAGTGAGCACGCCCTCAATATTTTCATAGAAAGATAGCTTTACATTGTCTAGGTAAGCGCGGCGATTGTGGTAGTCAGAAAACGACTGCAAAGAAATACTTTGCACTGTGCCTTGCGCGAGTTTGCTAACCTCTTTAATTACGTATGGACCACTTCCAACTGCTTTGATGTTACTTTCAGAAAGCACAAAATCTGCTGGTGAAATATTTTGCCAGATTTCTTTACTAATAATAGGTAGGGTTAAGTTATTTAAAAAAGGAGCAGAAGGTGAGTTTAATTTGAAACTGACTGTGTAGTCATCAATTTTTTCAATTGTTGTAGATTGCCACTCACTTCTTTGCGGGCTATTGTATTGGGCGTTTTGTAGAGTTTGGATTGTAAAAACCACATCATCAGCTTTTACTGGGGTGCCATTGTGCCATTTGGCATTTTGCTTCAATTTCACAGTGTACAGTTGTTTGTCTTCAGAAACTGTTGGCATATTTTCTGCTAAATCAGGTACCACGCTACCAGTAGAATCAAGCTTATAGAGCCCCGAGAAAACTAATTTCACAATAGCTCGGTCAGTGTCTGTTGTTGCTAGCAGAGGATTGATGAATCTTGGTTGCCCTATAATACCTTCTCTGTAATTACCTCCTTGAGCGGGAGCATTAGTGGTGTATGTAGAATAAAGTTTTGTAATAGAAAAAATTCCAGAAATTAAAGCCAGAAAAATCATCGCAAGGAAAAACATTTTTTCTCCTTGCCCCATTAATGAAAAAACCTTCCGTAGCACGGAAAGGCGGATGTGAGGGATGAGTTTTAAGTTTTGAAAAAATGAAGTTACAGGGGGCATAGAGCTGTTTAATGATAAACTTTACTTAGCCATTTTTGGAAAGTAAAACAATAGCTAAGCTAATTCCTGCGAATAAAACTCCAAGAACAATTGTTGTGTAGAAAAGGTATTTTTCTGAACCTCTTCGAGTTGAAACTACTCCACCGCCACCACCAAAAACATTGGAAAGGCCAGCAGATTTGTTCTGAAGAGCAATGGTGATGATTAAGGCCACCATAATGACCATGTCTACGATTGTAAGGATATAAGCAATGTTTTTCATGAGAGTATTTAAGTGTACAAAAAGCTTATTTATTGTAGTAATTTAATAAGGGAATGTCAAGTTAAGTGGAAAAAATAGCGGCGCGAGAATAAATTCTCGCGCCAGTGCAGCCGGAAACGTTGCTTACAGATCCTCGAGATCTGAGCTAACGTTGGTGTTTAAGTGTTTCACATGTCTGTGACAGCCAAACCTCAGTCAGGTAAACGGACTGTAGACGCCGAGGTTTTCGGTAGTCTGCAAGTCCAATCCCTCACAGCTTTGTATTGAGGTGGCCACTGATGTTGCCGACCAGTTCTGCTTAATGGCCTGCGGCGAAGTTCGAACGACGAACGCCAAGGTCATTGCGGCCGGGACCGGTGTTACGATCGTATTCGTTGTTGCTGTTTCTGTTACAGTTTTAAGCGACCTATTTGCACTGACGTGCCTTATGGCCGGCGGAGACAAATCGGACGATCGGACAACTTCTGTCTGAGCGCTGTTCACAGTTGAAGGTCTTTGATCAGTCATAAGACTGAAACCTGGAAAAGTGAATAGTACTCCTACAAAAGCAGTGATCAAAAAAGACAGCGATTCTCTCATTCCCACTACCTCCGTATCGTTTTAGGAAACAAGATCTGTTTCGAGCAAAAACTGCCTCGAAACGAATCTTATGCGAAGTATAAGAAATATATTAATTCTTGTCAATTTTTAAAGTAGTCAATTAGCTGCTTGGCTTTAGCCTGCCCAATAATGTTTGCTAATTCTTCAGCGGAGGTATTCTTAATTTTCTCAACAGTGCCAACTTTTTGCTTTAACAATTTTTTAGTTTTTGGGCCAATGCCAGGGATGGAATCTAACTCAGATTTTATAGCTTGCTTGCTACGCAGGCTTTTGTGGAAAGTAATACCAAATCTATGAGCTTCGTCTCGCAGTCTTTGTAGAAGTTGTAGACTAGGGTCTTTGTGGCTTAAAATAATTGGTTTAGATTTGTGAGGTTGGAAAATTTCTTCAATCCTTTTAGCCAAACCAATGACTGGGATTTTTACATTTGCTTTTTTAAGCACCTCAACTACTACACTCAATTGACCTTTGCCACCATCTATGACTATTAAGTCAGGGATTGGCCATTTATCTAAATTGTTTTTTGGGTTGACTCTGGAAAGTCTTCGTGTGAGCATTTCGCGCATCATTGAAAAGTCGTCAGGAGTTTGTTTCCCAGTGATTTTAAATTTTCGGTATTCTGATTTTGCTGGCTGGCCATCTTTTGTCACTACCATACTGCCGACAGGGTTGGTTCCTTGCGTATTACTAATATCGTATCCTTCAATACGGCGGGGAAGGGTAGGGAGTTTAAGAATTTTTTGCAGTTTTTCAAGGGCTTCAGTGTTTGCTTGGATGTTACTAGCTTGAGTGCGTTGCCATTTTTGCAAGAATTCTTGGGCATTCGTTTTCCCTAACTTAATTAGGTTAGCTTTTTGGCCTCTTGTTGGGATAGAAAACTTTACTCTCTTAGCTTTTTTCTCAGCAGCTACGCGCGATGCAAGTAAGTTTTGTAATAAAGATTCATTTAATAGAGAATTTTCCAAAAATATTTCATTTGGGAGGGTCGTTGTGGTGGCATAGTACATTTCGCAAAAGGTTTGCATAATAGTAGCCTCCCGCATTTCCTTAGGGATATATAAAATATTATCGTAAACGAAATTTTCCTTGTCTATTAGTTTGCCTTCGCGAACTTTAAATAAATTCACACACGCAGAAATACTATCTATATATATAGATACAAAATCCCAAGAAACTTTTTGGGCAAATAGCATAGATTGGCGTTCGCTTAAAACTTCGATGGCTCGTAGTTGGTCTCGGAGGCGCGCCGCAGTTTCAAAATGTTTCCATTTGGCCGCACGGCGCATTTCTTTTCCGAGCTGCTTTTTAATTTCCATAGTTTTTCCAGACAAAAACAAGGCAATTTTTTCTAGTTGTTGCTCATATTCTTTTTGTGTAATGGCCCCAACACATACGCCAGGACAGCGGTGCAAGTGGTAATAGAAACAAGGTCTTTTCCCGACCTCCTTGTTAGCACAGTATGGAAAAACTTTTCTGACAAAATCTAGAGTCTGACGAATTTTGGCAGTTGAGGAATACGGTCCGAAGTATTTGGTTTTTAATACATCAGGAGTTTTGTTTTCTTCAATTTTTCGAGCATAACCAATTTGAGGGATTTTAGTTGAATAATCAATTTTGATGAAAGCGTAATTTTTATCATCACGAAGTTTGATGTTGTATGAAGGCATGTACTCCTTGATGAGTGTGTTTTCTAAAAATAAACTTTCTAGCTCAGAGTTCACTACAATATATTCAATATCTACTGCTTCAGCTAACAGAAAGGGGAGCTGAGCGCGATTATCACCTGTGCCGAAGTACTGGGCCACACGACTGCGTAAGTCTTTTGCTTTACCCACATACAAAACAACCCCATCTTGATTGAGGAATTTGTAGACACCTGGCTTGTGAGGAATCCCATTGACTTTATCTTTCAGCATAACTATATTATATACACTTTGGGTTTTGAGGAAAATGAAATAGAATTGGAGGAAAAATCATGAGTAGAGAATTCTACGATAAAATCCAGCTAGGTTCTGGTAGCGCTTTCGAAATAATTATCTTAAGCGCAGCATTCCTAGGAGGGGATGTTTCAAATCAATTTTTGCATTTTATAAAGACGTGGAACAATCTAGCAGTTGATAAAACATCTTTTAAAAACAAGATTTTTGGAACCCTTACCTGTCAGAAGATTTTTTATGATGGCGCAGATGTTTTTGGCGACCAGATTAATAAATTGTCTGACTGCCTTGAATTTAAAGGTTATAGTAGTACGGAATCCTGGTGTGAAATCTCTTACGCCAATGGAAGCGCTGGTGCTATGATTCCAACCCCAGAAGCCTTTGCGGTTTGGTTGTCAGATCAGGAGACACCAACGAGGGAAGGAAAATTTGAAAAGTTCATGATTGTGAACTTTGCTTCTCGATCATAGTTACAGAATTCGTAGTAAAAATATTAAGAGTCAAAGACTTAGGTCTTGGCTCTTGTTTTTTGTCAGTTTTTCTGCTAGGGTTAATAAAGTTAATTATAAACTTTTTCTAAACTTTTTATGGCTAAAAAACCTACAACTAAGACTGATAAAAAAACGATCGTTAAAAAAGCGATTAGCGCATCTATCTCTAAGAGTCCTTCAACTTTTGATGCAGGAAAAATCGTTATTCGCGGTGCCCGCCAACACAACTTAAAAGGTGTGGATTTAGATTTACCCCGAAACAAACTGATTACTATTACCGGCCTGTCTGGAAGCGGAAAGTCATCTCTTGCGTTCGATACTATTTATGCAGAAGGCCAACGCCGCTATGTAGAATCTTTGTCTGCGTATGCTCGCCAGTTTATTGGTTTAATGGATAAGCCAGATGTTGATAAAATTGAAGGGCTGTCTCCTGCTATTTCCATTGATCAAAAATCTGCAAGTCATAACCCTCGTTCTACTGTTGGGACTGTGACTGAAATTTATGATTACCTTCGTTTGCTTTACGCGCGAATTGGAATTCCTCATTGTCCAGAATGTGGACAGCGCGTCATGGGTCAAACTTTGCAAGCTATGGTAGATACACTTTTACAAATGCCAGAAGGTACACGCGTAATGTTGCTTGCGCCATTTATTAAAGATCAAAAAGGGGAGCATCGATTAGTTTTTGAACAGATCAAAAAATCTGGATTTGCTCGCGTGCGTGTGGACGGGACTATTATGGATATAGATGAAGCGCAGCGCTTGAATCTAGATAAACAGAAAAAACATAGCGTTGATGTGATTGTAGACCGTATCGCGGTAACTCAAGAGGATCGTGGCAGAATTTCAGAAAGCCTAGAAAAAACTTTAGATCTTGGCGACCAGTTAGCCAATGTAGTTGTAATGGATGGAGATAAAATTAAACAAGAAATTCCATTTTCACAAAAGTTTGCTTGTCCAAATGGACACTCAGTGGCATTAACAGAACTGGACCCACGCGAATTTTCTTTTAACAGTCCTCATGGGGCTTGTCCTGAATGTAAAGGGCTTGGGACTAAACTTACTATTGAACCAGATTTAGTAATTCCAAATCAACGTTTAACTTTAGCAGAAGGAGCTGTACGACCATGGAGTAAAACTACTTCACGTCTGTCTTGGTATTCCCGAGTGTTAGAAACAGTTGGTAAGGAATACGGTTTTTCTGTGTCTACTCCTGTAAAAGATTTACCAAAGAAGTTTTTGGATATTATTTTATACGGAACAAACGGTAAAAAGATTCGTATGCCTGCAGATGGTCGTTTTGGTGGTGGTTACGAAGCTCCTTTTGAAGGCGTAGTTCACAATTTAGAACGAAAATACAAAGAAACCGATTCAGAATACATGCGCAGTGAAATCGAAAATTACATGCGGATTCGTAAATGTCCGACTTGTGATGGAAAACGCTTAAAACCAGAAGTGCTAGCAGTTACTGTTGACGGTCAGGGCATCGTTGATGTTTCTCAACTTTCCATTGAAGATGCTTCTGTATTTTTTGGCCAACTTCCAAAGAAGCTTAATGCGAAAGAAATGGCAATTGCTAATTTAATTCTGAAAGAAATTTCATCACGCATTAGTTTCTTGCTTAATGTAGGACTGTCGTATTTGTCACTGGATCGTGGTGCAGACACGCTTAGTGGTGGGGAAGCGCAACGTATTCGTCTTGCGACTCAAATTGGCTCAGGCTTAACCGGAGTGCTTTATATTTTAGACGAACCTTCTATTGGTCTTCATCAACGCGACAATACACGGCTCCTTCAAACTTTAAAAGAACTTCGCGATCTCGGTAATACTGTTATTGTAGTTGAACACGATGAAGAAACGATTCGTGAGTCAGACTGGGTGGTAGACATTGGTCCTGGAGCAGGGAAACACGGTGGTAAGTTAGTTGCTGAAGGAACACCAAGTCAAGTTGAAAAAAATAAAGATTCAGTTACAGGACACTTTTTGTCTGGCACAGAACAAATTGATATTCCAAAACGTCGTCGCGCTGGAAATGGTAAAAAGATTTCAGTTGTTGGTGCGTCTGAATTTAATCTTCAAAATGTGAACGTTGATATTCCTCTTGGCAAGTTTGTCGCTTTGACAGGTGTTTCTGGTAGCGGAAAGTCTACTTTGCTTAATGATATTGTTGCTAAGGCATTGTCAAAACATTTCTGGAATAGTAAAGATGAACCAGGCGAACACAAGAAACTGGTAGGTATTGAGCATATTGATAAGATGATTAACATTGATCAATCTCCAATTGGTCGTACTCCACGAAGTAACCCTGCAACCTATACCGGAATTTTCACTTACATCCGCGACTTGTTTGCTGAGACCCGCGAAGCAAAAATGAAAGGCTACAAAGCTGGGCGATTTAGCTTCAATGTTAAAGGTGGTCGCTGTGAAAAGTGTCAGGGTGACGGGGTGATTAAAGTAGAAATGAATTTCTTACCCGATGTGTACATTACTTGTGAAGAATGTAATGGGAAACGATACAACCGCGAAGCTTTGGAAATTCATTACAACGGTAAAACCATTTCCGATGTTTTAGAGATGACTGTCGATGAAGCTAAGGTTTTCTACGCCAATGTTCCTCCAGTGAAGCGTAAACTTGATACCCTTTCCGAAGTTGGTTTGGGTTACATGCACCTTGGTCAAAATGCAACGACTTTGAGTGGTGGAGAAGCTCAGCGTATTAAATTAGCAACTGAACTATCTCGCGCATCAACAGGTCGCACTTTGTATATTTTAGATGAACCAACTACTGGTCTGCACTTTGCTGATGTAAAGCGTCTAATTTATGTTTTGAATCAACTTGTTGAAAAAGGAAATACAGTTGTGGTCATTGAACATAACTTAGATATGATCAAAACTGCTGACTGGATTATTGACCTTGGCCCTGAAGGCGGAGATAAAGGTGGAAAACTAATTGCTGCAGGTACCCCTGAAGAAGTAGTAAAGATTAAAGCCAGTTATACAGGACAGTATTTAAAATCGATGCTGAAATAGTCATCTATAAATTTAAAACCGCTCATCGAGCGGTTTTAAATTACTTAAAAGTGAAAGTCGTGGCTTCAAAACCTTCGTCAGGAACTTCAATTTCCATTGTGTGCTGCCCAGGAACCATTGAATCGTATAGTTCGTACAGACCAGAGTCGCTAACAACAACCCCTTTTATTAAAGTACCATCTACAAAAACACGAATTGTAGTTGGTATTTTGCTTTGGGCTACTAAATATACTTTCGCTGCTTCAAAATTTAATTTGATTCGACCAAATCTTTTACTGTGCACCACACCTTCTTGGTTAAATTTCCAACTACCTTCAAGCGCGAACTTGTTGCCATCTAATTTTTTTGGAAAAGAATAGATTTGTTCATCTGTAGTTGGTTTTTCAGTATTTCCAAAACCATTCATGCGGGCAATTCCAAGATGCAATTCCGGTGAAGCTGTCGCTTGAAATTCATTTTGAGTTGGTGTGGTGTATTGCCCCTCCAAACCCAACACGGTTCTCAGTGCTTTCTCGGTAGTTTCGTAATCACCTTCGCCAAAATGGGTATAAACTATGACCCCATCTTTATCTATTAAGTAGCTTGCTGGCCAAAACTGATTTTTGTAGGCAGTCCAAGTTTTGTAATCGTTGTCTTGGGCAATTGAAAAATTAATTTTTTGGGTTTTGATTGCATTTTCCAAATTACCAGTAACTTTTTCAAAAGCAAACTCTGGGGTGTGCACACCCACTATTACTAGTCCTTGGTCTTTGTAAGTCTCTTCCCATTTGGCTAAGTAGGGGATGGTATTAACTGAGTAAATGTCTGAATAGGTCCAAAAGAAAACAAGGACAGCTTTACCTCGCAGACCAGCCATTTTGACTTCATCACCATTGAGCCATTTTGTAATACCAGTAAATTCAGGTGCAGCCCCATAGTTTTGAAAAAGTTTTTTTGGCTTTGAGTCTTCAGTGTTCGCAGAAGATTTTTCACTATCATTATTAGTGATGAATGGGATATGAACAGGATCAGAACTATTTTTTGTAAAAACAAAATAGGTAACCGCGCCTGAAGTGAAAAGGGTTATTAAAATGATAATGCGATATTTTTTATTCATATGTAAATTAAGTATATAGGAGATAGGGTTTGTGGCAAGTTAGCACTCGACTTGACAGAGTGCTAATTTTTTTATACACTCAATTTAGTGTTAATAAATGTAAAATTCCATGAGTAAAGAGATCCAGGTTCCTGCTGAAATTTCTCAAAGACAAGCCAAAATTTTGGCTGCTATCGTAAAGCTCAATTGTGAGGGAGGCGAACCAGTAGCTAGTCGAGACCTTGTTGATAAATTTGATTTTGGTCTTAGCTCTGCTAGCATCCGAAACGAGATGGCAACCCTAGAAAAGATGGGGTATATTCGCCAACCGCATACTAGTGCTGGGCGAGTTCCAACTGATGAAGGGTTTAGATACTTCGTTAATCAATTAATGGATCGCGTGAAACTAACAATGCGCGAACAAGAATTGTTAAAGACCGAAATTATCAAACTGCAAGCAGTGAACGCAGAAATCGGTCGACGGTTAACAAAGATCTTAACAGCGCACACAGCTCAAGCATCGTTTGCGATGTTTCCGCAAGAAGTGTCATCGGTGGGGATATCCAACATTTTGGATAATCACAACCTGCCTCCAGAAGATGCGAAAGAGATTGCTGAATTCTTTGATAACCTAGAAGATTACGCTGATGATATGATTGCCGACTATGCTGACAAAGATCCTCAAGCGTTCATTGGTAAAGAATTAAAACTCTCTACTCGCTCAGATTATTCAATGATTGTTTCTGGACTGAAATTACCGTCAGGGAAAAAGGGAGTCATTGGTTTAATAGGCCCTAAGTCAATGCAGTATCCGAAAAATATTACGCTGATGGAATATATTTCAAAACTCATCGGCGGCGGTGCAGCGACCATCGCTCTATTTATCATTACTAAATAATTCTATGGAAGAAAATACACAAGACGAAAACATTAACGAAGAAGTTAACGAAGAAACAGTAGAAAATGTTTCGGAAACCGTTCGAGCGATTGAAGAAGCTAAAGAGGAAGCTAAAACTAACTTAGCAGGATGGCAACGCACTCAAGCAGACTTCGAAAACTATAAGAAGCGCGAGGAAGCAAAACAAAAAGACATTTTAGAATTTGCCAAAGAAGTGACAATTGTAAAACTCTTACCAATTTTAGATGCACTGGAACAGGGTTTGCGTCACGCCCCACCGGGAGTAGATGAAAACTGGCTGAAAGGAATAGAGGGAACTCTACAAAAGTTAGATAAAACCCTAGAAGAAATGGGAGTCAGGAAAATTGATGCAGTCGGCAAGCAGTTTGACCCTAATTTCCATGAAGCAGTTCGCATGGTGGAAGAAACAGAGGCTGGCAAGCCCGATGGAACAATCCTTGAAGATTTACAAATCGGTTATGAGATAAACGGTAAAGTCATCCGCCCAAGCCAAGTGGTAATTAGTAAGAAAGGATAATATGTCAGAAAACAATTCACAACAACGCATCCCTATGAATCTTGATCCGAACATTTATGCGATGAGTGGCGTTAGGGTCATCCCTGGTGAGGAAGAATTTATTATTCAGACCATGACAGGTAGTCAGATGCGGCAATATAGCATGACTCCAAAACATGCTAAACGACTTCTATTACTGCTCACTAATACAATTAAAGATTACGAGAAAAAATTTGGAGAATTAATCACTCAACTTCCAGAAGTAAGTAAAGCCGAGAAAAAAACTTTCGGATTTACTACCACAGAAGAAAGTAAGGAGAACTAAACTATGTCAAAAATTATTGGAATCGACCTTGGAACCTCTAACTCAGCAGCAGCTGCGCTAGAAGGTGGTAAGCCAGTGATTATTCCTTCAGCAGAAGGAAACTCACTTGGTGGAAAAGCGTTTCCATCTTATGTAGCTTTTACAAAAGATGGTCAACTTCTTGTTGGCGAACCAGCTCGCAGACAAGCCGTTACAAACCCAGAAGGAACAGTGTTCGAAGCAAAGCGCAAGATGGGAACATCTTTCCGTTATAAAATTAACGATAAAGAATATTCACCAGAACAAATCAGCGCTTTCATCTTGCAAAAAATTAAGCGCGATGCTGAAAGTTATCTTGGAGATAAAGTAGAGAAAGCTGTGATTACAGTGCCTGCTTACTTTGATGATGCCCAGCGCCAAGCGACTAAACAAGCTGGTGAAATTGCAGGGCTAGAAGTAGTCCGCGTTATTAACGAACCAACCGCAGCAGCTTTTGCCTACGGTATTGATAAGTCTGGTGCGCATGATCAAAAGATTTTAGTGTTTGACCTTGGTGGGGGAACTCTTGATGTCACCATCATGGAATTCTCTGAAGTTGAAGAAGATGGTAAGACTCAAGCAACTTTTGAAGTGAAGTCTACATCTGGTGATACCACTCTTGGTGGAAAAGACATGGATGCAGCCTTAATTGACTTTTTAACAAACGAATTCAAAACTCAATCTGGAATAGATATCACTTCCGATAAGATGGCAATGAACCGTGTTCGTGAAGCTGCAGAAAAAGCAAAGATTGAACTTTCTACAACTCTAGAGACTGAAATAATTTTGCCTTTCATCGCTCAAAATGAAAATGGCTCTCAAAACTTAGAGTTAAAACTAACTCGAGCAAAATTGGAAGATCTAATTAAGCCAATTGTGGCAAAGATGCGCACTCCAGTTGAACAAGCTATTAAAGATGCAGGTTTAAGTCCACAGCAAATTGATAAGATCATTATGATTGGTGGTCCAACTCGTATGCCAGTAGTCATTAAGTTCGTTGAAGATTACATCGGTAAGCAAGTAGAACGTGGTGTAGACCCAATGGAAGCAGTAGCAAAGGGTGCTGCTGTTCAAGCCGGCGTTCTAGGTGGTGAAGTTCAAGATAAAGAAATTTTACTTCTAGATGTAACTCCTTTGACCCTTGGTTTAGAAACTCTTGGCGGTGTTCGTACTGCTTTAATTGACAGAAACACCACTATTCCAACCTCTAAATCACAAGTGTTCTCAACAGCGGCAGACAACCAAACTTCAGTGCAAGTGCATGTACTGCAAGGGGAACGTGAATTTGCAGCGGATAATAAATCACTAGGAACCTTTACTTTGGAGGGAATTCCTCCAGCACCCCGCGGCGTGCCGCAAGTGGAAGTTACTTTTGACATTGATGCGAGTGGAATCTTGAAAGTTTCTGCAAAAGACAAAGCATCTGGTAAAGATGCACATATTACCATCCAAGGCTCCTCCTCTCTTTCTAAAGAAGATGTGGAACGCATGAAGCAAGAAGCAGAAGCACATGCGTCTGATGACCGTAAGCGTCGTGAATTAGTGGACAAGCGCAACGAAGCCGACACTCTAATTTCAATTTCAGAAAAAACTTTGAAAGATGCTGGCGATAAAGCTAAAGCAGAGGACAAGACTGCTGTAGAAACTGCAATCACAGAACTGAAAGAAGTGAAAGATAAAGAAGATGTAGATGAACTGCAAAAGAAGATCCAAGCTTTATCTGATGCTGTCCAAAAAGTTGGAGCGGCAATGTATGAACAAGGTGCTCAACAACCTGGCGATGCAGGTACTGTAGATCCAACTGAAAAAGAAATTCCAGGTGAAGAAAAGCCTGTTGATGCAGAATATACCGAAGTATCAAAAGATGATAAAGATGACAAAGAAGAAACTAAATAGATAAAAAGAAAGAGCGTCGCGGATTTGCGGCGCTCTCGGTGAAGAGAAATAGTGGCTAACTGTAGGATAACATGCGTAATCCCCGTATAGCAGATTTGTTGAGTTAACTTAAAGTTAACAATAAGTGGAGTGTTAACTCGGGGACAGTATGCACCCACATGATCTACTTCCGTCAGTTAAAGTCTTCGTTTCGATAATAGCTCCTCCTGGATTAGATTGTCGGGGGGTTAGCCCAACTGTTAGATGTTCGGATCACTCTCCTTAGCGGATTCCTGTTTGAGGAATACTACCGCCGTTCAAGGGTGGTTCGCTCGTGAGGAAGATGCACAGTACATCTCGAGGCTTTGAATTTCCGTTTACCATCATACTACAACCTCCACTTAAATTATAATCCCAAACACACTAACTAAACAATATTCGCGTCAAGCGTCCAACTGTGGAAAACTAAACAAATGGCACAAAACTATTATGAAACTCTTGGGGTTGCGAAATCAGCTTCAGATGATGAGATAAAAAAAGCTTACCGAAAATTGGCGCATAAGTACCATCCAGATAAAGGTCAGGGAAATGATGCGAAGTTTAAAGAAGTAAACGAAGCTTATCAAGTTTTATCTGACTCTGAAAAAAGAGGTCAGTACGATCAGTACGGACAAACTTTTGAAGATGCCCAAAGAAATGGCGGCGGCCCAGGTTATGGTGCTGGCGGTTTCGGCGGTTTTGGTGGCGGTAATCCATTTGGCGGCGGCTTTGGTGATGGCGTTGAATTTGATATCGGAGATATTTTTGGTGACTTGTTTGGTGGTCGTAGCGGCGGTCGAGCCCAATCACGAAGACAGAGGGGGATAGATCTTGAGATGCAAGTTACAGTTTCTTTTGAAGAAGCTGTGTTCGGTGTAAAACGCACTATTACTTTAGAGAAAAAAGATAAGTGTTCAACTTGTAGTGGTTCTGGCGGTGAGCCTGGAAGTAAGATTGAAACTTGTTCAGTATGTCACGGCCAAGGTCAAATTAAGCAACAACAACGCACTATTTTTGGCGTGATTAATTCTAGTGTAGCTTGTGAAAAATGTGATGGCACTGGTAAGGTCCCAGAAAAACCATGTAAGGAATGTAAAGGTGAGGGGATCTTGCGTCAGGAAAAAACTCTTGAAGTGCAAATTCCAGCAGGGATAGACGATAACCAGCGAATTCGTATCAATGGTGAAGGGGAAGTTGGTTATCGCGGAAGCGCAGCAGGTGATTTGTATCTAAATGTTCGCGTGAAGAAGCACAAAGAATTCGTGCGTGATGGTACCACTTTGAAGCTGGAAGTGCCGATTAGTTTTACTCAAGCAGCCCTTGGTACAAAAATAGTAGTTCCGACACTTGATGGGGATATAGAATTAAAAATTCCTTCAGGCACACAGCCAGGGAAAGTGTTTAGAGTAGGTGGTAAAGGGGTGCCACATATTAACAGTACTAAGCGTGGCGACTTGTTAATCACCACGCGCGTGGTTGTACCAAGTAAGTTAACCAAAAAAGAAACTGAACTCCTCCAAGAAGTTGCCAAGCTGAATGGTGAAACCTCAGAGGTCCACAAAAGCTTCTGGGATAATATCAAGGATAGTTTTGAATAAGACTGTGGTATAATATAGTTAATGAGTAACTTCAGTGAAATCCAATTTTTAATCAGTACATTCAACTGGCATTCGCCATCTTGGGATTTGTTTATTTTGCTGTTTTGGATTGTTGCGAGTGTGTTGTTTGCTTTCTCCGCTGGCAGGGGTCGCATGCTTACTATTTTGGTAAGCACATACATGTCCCAGCTTTTAGTAATCAAAGCCCCGTTCTTTAGTAATTTAGTAGCAGACAAACTAAATGTCGGAATGACCAGCATCTCACAGCTTGTAGCTTTTGTGGTGCTGTTTTTAGTATTCTTTATCTTTTTAAATAGGTATGCGTTCCGTACTTCAGTAGATGGTCGTCAAATTTACACACTGCCATTTGCTCTAATTTTTTCTGTGCTTCAGGTAGGCTTGTTGATAAATGTCATCATGAGTTACATTCCTGAGCATGTGCAAAATAGCTTGTCGCCTTTAATTCAATTTTTATTCTTGCACCCAAACGCAGGATTTGTCTGGTTACTGCTTCCAGTGGTGTTCCTAATTTTCACAGGACGGTTCCTGGCAGACAATACAGACTCCTAATCGCAAAGTTTCATACTTGACAAAAGACCCTCAAATAGCTATAATTGAGGGTCTTTTTATATTTAATTTTTAATCAAAATTTCACCATGGATAATCTTTCAAATAGTAATATGCCTAGCAAATTGGGCTTGAATGGGAAAATTGTTCAATTTTTCCTAAAACAAAAACAGTTAACTGCAATGCTTTTAGCAATTATCGTCCTTGTTGGTGCTGGAAGTTATTTTCAATTAAGTGTGCAAGGATTTCCTGAGATTCAAGTACCGATTGCCATTGTTTCTACTATTGCGCCTGGCGCTGGTCCTGAAACTGTAAATGATACCATTACCGCTCCGATTGAAAACTCTCTTCGCGACTTGAAAGGTGTGAAAGAAATTAGCTCTACATCACAAGACAGTGTTTCTACTGTCGTGTTGTCTTTTTCCGATGGGGTTGATGTAAATATGGCAATTCAAGAAGCGAGAACTAAACTTACTACAGTCACACTTCCAGAAGGAATAAGTGATCCAAACATCTTCGTACCAGAAACTGGTAGTGCTCCTTTTTTCGTGGCAGTATCTGGTCCAAAAAGCCTCTTAGATTTAAATACTCAAACTGATTTTATTAAAGAAAAGTTATTGGCTATTGATGGCATAAAAAGATTTTCATTGAACTGCCACCACAATTTCAGTTCCCAGATGTAATCGCACAGTTAACCGCAGCTAACATTGGTTTCCCGTTAGGGGAGAGTGTTATTGATGGAAAGAAAATTCCAATCTCAGGTGAAGCAAGCTTGAAGAGTCTAGAAGATGTACGAAATATCCCTGTTAACTTACCTGCAACTCCAGAAATTCCAGCGCGAACAGTGAAGCTGTCAGATATCGCTTCCGTGTATTCAGCTTTAGACACAGGTAAAGGTGTTCATCGGGTTGGTTATTTAGATAAAGCAGAGAATAAATTTAAAATTCAACCAGCGCTGCTTTTTGAAGTTCGTCTTGAAGCAGGCGCAGATCTGTTGAGTGTTGGTAAAGAAGTAGAAAAAGTTGTTGAAGAAACTAAAGCCCCAGATGGAAAGAGTGATTATGCACTCGTCTTTAACCAAGCTCAAGATGCGCAAAACCAAGTTGATGAAATTGTTGAAGCTGCAGTTGGTAGTAAATGGGAATTAGATGGCCCATTTGGTTATCTAGGTTTTATCTTCGGTGGTATTTGGCTACTAATTATTGGGATGCTTTTGTTCTTAGATTGGCGTAGTGCTTTAATCTCAGCGCTATCTATTCCATTGTCATTCTTGTTTACTTTCATTGTGCTCGCTGTACTTGGAATTCAGATGAATACCTTAGTGTTGTTCTCATTTATCTTGGTGCTCGGATTGATTGTCGATCCTGCGATTGTGGTACTTGAATCAATTAAACGATACATGGAAATTGGATTCAAAGGTCAAAACGCTGTACTGCGCTCAATGGATGTAATCGGCCTTGGTTTGTTCATCGCCGTACTTACTTCTTTGATTGTGTTTATTCCATTTAGCGTTGTTTCCGGAACTTTTGGACAAATCATTAAGTACATTCCACTGACAGTTTTCCCAGCACTTATTGCGTCTTATTTTGTACCTTTAGTATTTCTTACTTGGCTTGCAGCTAAGTTTCTGAAAGCAGATGCAACTGGCAATCTTCATGATGAAGATGATGTGCATACTCTTTGGCCAGTCGCTCAGTGGTTAATCCGCGCTAATAGATATGTGTTAAAACACCTTTGGCTACAAATTGCTGTGATTGTTCTCGGACTGGTTATTCCAATTGGGATTTCAGGAGCGTTGTTTGCAACTAATCAAGTTCGTCAGGTCCAATTTGCTAGTCCAGATGATGTAGAGTTTATTCAACTAACAGTGCCAAAGCCAGCTAACCAAACTGACGGTCAACTTCAAACTCAGATTTCTACAATTGAAAATATTTTGAAAAATCATTTGAAAGAAATTAGTGTATTTTTCTATCGTGATGCTAGCGGTAATGGATCTAGTCAAAACATTAGTTTGTTAGTACATTTGAAACCATCAGTAGATCGTGATGTAAAGAGTCCGGAAATCGCAGAAGCTCTTCAAAAAGAACTGCAAGCTAAATTTGGTGAACGTGCGCTTGCTTCTGAAAGCGGAGCAGGTCCACCAAGTGAAGCCTACCCAGTCACCGTGAAAATCTTTGAAAATGATTCCGCTAAACTCCAAAATGCAAGTAGCAAAATTGCCAATGAACTTCGCTCATACGAAGAAGTGGCCAATGTTATTACAGATAATGACACTACCAGTAAAGAACTTGTTGTTGCTGTAAATCCAGAAAAGATTGCTGCGAGCGGTATTAGTGCAGCGCAGGTGTATGGTCAGATTGCAGGGCTACTTGGTGAAAAAACTCTTTATCGAGTTGGTGAGCTAGACGTAGTGTTGAGAATTTCCGAAGATACAAAGCCAAATACAGTTGCTGCTCTTGGCGCCATTCAAATCTATGGTCAAAATGGACCAGTGAAAGTTTCTGATGTTGCCACTATCGTGGAGTCAGATGTACCAGGATCAATCCGCCGCGCGCAAGGGGATAGATACGCCCAAGTTAGTGCCCGCGTGAAAGATGCGCGTGATGCGATTAATATTCAGCGTAAAATTTCCGATTGGGCAAAAGCAAATACTGCTCAGTTAGAAGTTTCCGACAGAGCATTTGAAGATAGGGTAGGTGTTAATGAATTCGAAAAATCTTTCCAAGAATTATTCTTAGCGATTGCATTGGCAATTTTAGTCACCTATGTGGTCTTCGTTGTGTTCTTTAAATCTTTTTTGCAACCACTAATTGTTTTGTTTGCTGTACCTCTAATTTTCATTGGAGTGTTTCCAGCGTTAGCCTTCTTTGCTGGGGGACAATTTGGTTTCCTTGAAGTCATTGGAATTCTGATGGTGATTGGTATTGCCGAAAACGTTGGTATTTTCCTCATTGACTATGCCAACCGCAAAGTGGCTGAAGGTATGAACAAAAAAGAAGCCATTGCTTTGGCTTCAGGAATTCGTTTCCGCCCAGTTATGTTAACTAAAGTAACTGCTTTGGCAGGTTTGCTGCCACTTGCAGTGTTCTCACCATTTTGGCGTGGTCTTTCAATCGTAGTAATCTTTGGAATTTTAAGTTCAGGGATTCTATCTTTGTTTACCACTCCAGTGTTGTATTCTTGGTTAACTCGTAGGAAAAAAACTGATGAACCTGATGCGGTAGCAGATTATGAAATGATTGATCCAAATCAACAACAACTCTCAATTCCTACAGAGCAGTTCTTAAATGATGAGCTAAACATCCCGAGTGATGAACCTAGATCACAAAGCGAAAACCTTATTTAGAACTTTCTTGGCTTGTTAGGTTATCTGTGCCATCTAGCAAAAATGCCGGTTGAAATCTTTCGACCGGTTTTTTGTTGTAAGCAAAGTTCTCCAAATTCAATTTTACTATCTGGGTTGTTCAAATCCGAGCGCTTAGCCATTGCATCTTCTAAAATATTTCCCAAAGAAATTGCAGAAGAATTAGTTGCGTAGCCATTGATTAACAGGAACTTGGCATTGGGTGAAAGTAGTCCAACACAGTTTTCCAGAAGTGAAGGTAAGTCGCGATTAAACTTCCAAGTTTTGCCTGTAGGGGAGTGACCAAAAGCAGGGGGATCCATAATAATTCCATCGTAAGTAGCGCCACGATTTAGTTCTCGTTGCACAAACTTTGCGGCATCATCTAAAATCCAACGGATGCTTTCAGGGTCAAATCGGTTTGCGTGCTGATTTTCTTTTGCCCATGCGATTGCTGGTTTACTGGCGTCTACATGAGTTACTTTGTGACCGAGACGAGTTAACACCATGCTAGCACCACCAGTGTAGGCAAATAGATTAAGAATATTTAATGGACCAGTGGTGCTGCCACTGGAAAGACCGGCGATTTCTGTCATCCATTCCCAGTTTGCAGCTTGCTCAGCAAAAATCCCTGTATGTTTAAACGGAGTGAGTTTGGCGACCAGTTTGATGTCTGGTCTAAAGTATACTTCCCATTTTTCCGGCACTATAGATTTTTTTTGCCATTTTCCGCGTTCACCACTGCCGATGAATTCTGCGTTAGCTAAATCCCATTCTTTCAAAGGTAAGCTTGGTTCCCAGATAACTTGTGGATCAGGACGCTTAAGACGAATGTTTCCCCATTGTTCAAGACGCGCGCCATCACCTGAATCAAGTAGTTCGTAATCTAAAAATTGTTCAAAAGTTTCTAATTGCATTATACAGTTATATTAACATAAAATTTAAAACCGCATTGATGCGGTTTTAATGGTGGGTCCGGCGGGATTCGAACCCGCGACAAATGGCTTAAAAGGCCACTGCTCTACCAACTGAGCTACAGACCCATAGTAGTAAATCAAAGCGTTTAAATAAACTTAGATAAACGATAACTTTGATATTTTACTACATTTATGAGATTTTTTCAAGTACCTGAAGTTACTCAGTCTTTTTCTTCGTAGTTTTCTTCTTTGCCTTAGTTTTAGAAGTTTTGGATTTGGCTGGTTTTGGTTTTTTAGACTCTTCGTATAGTTCTAGCAACTGTACTTCGGTTTCTGGTTTTGCATTTAAAATTAGAGTACAATCTGGCCAACGAGTACAAGCCCAGAAAGGTTTGCCACGCCCACGCCCTTTTTTCTCTACAACATCTCCTGGTTTAATTTTGCGTTCTTCAGTTTCTAAACAGGCAGGACATTTAAATCCGGTCTTGTTCCAGATTTTGGAGATTCCTTTACAGGTTGGGTAGTTAGCACACCCAAGGAAGAATCCAAATCGGCCGCGTTTTACATTCATCGGTCCATCGCAAATTGGACATTTCTCATCTTTAGTTTTTTCTTCCAAAGCTTTAATCTGAGCAGCTTCTTCTGGCATCGGGAGAGTGACTTTACTGCCTTCTTCAGGACAAGCTAAGAATTTACCCATTCGGCCATACTTAATGAGCATCATTTGAGAACAGTGTGGACAAGGAGTAGTGGATACTTCAATTTCTTTTTCAACACTCGCTTCTTTTTCTTTTAAGTGAGTTTTAAATGGTCCGTAGAAATCACGAATTACCGGAACCCATTGTAGTTTGCCTTCAGCAATCTCATCGAACTGTTCTTCAATCTTTGAGGTGAAGTTAATATCTACAATTTCTGGGAAATGTTCAACGAGCATGTCTGTTACTAAGTAACCTTCGTCTGTTGGTGCATACTTTTTATCTTCTTTAGTGACATAACCACGTTCTTGAATTGTTGTTAGAGTAGGTGCGTAGGTTGAAGGGCGACCAACCCCAGCAGCTTCTAGAGTCTTCACTAGACTAGCATCTGTATAGCGAGCAGGGGGCTCTGTGAAATGTTGCAAAGGAGAGAGCTCATGTAGATCCAAAATCTCAGCTTCAGTTAAACTTGGAAGTGCACCTTCAATTTCGTCCTCAGAAGTTTCATCTGTACCTTCAGTGTAAGCGCGAATGAAGCCATCAAACTTCACAACTTGGCCATTGGCCCGGAAAGTGTATTTGCTCGGGGTTGCACTTGGTCCAGCGGTAATGTCTACCCCGGTTTGATCAAAAATGGCTTGTTGCATTTGGCAGGCAATGGTGCGCTTCCAGATGAGGTCGTATAGTCTGACAGCGCGGGCTTCTGTCTTGGCCTTCATGTGGTCTGGAAGCAGGGAAAGATCTGTTGGACGAATGGCTTCGTGAGCTTCTTGCGCGCCTTTGCTTTTGTTCGCGAAAGTTCGAGGTTCACTCAAGCCATATTCTTTGCCAAATTCACTGGCAATGATTTCCTGTGCTTGCTCTAGAGCTGACTTAGCTAAATTTAAACTATCGGTACGCATGTATGTGATGTAACCGTTTTCGTAAAGATTTTGTGCAATGGCCATGGTTTGCTTGGCGCTGAAACCAAGTTTGCGAGCTGCTTCTTGTTGTAAGGTGGAGGTGGTGAAAGGAGGGGATGGATTACGCTTCACTTCTTTCTTGGTAATTTCAAGAACTTTATATGCAGCTCCTTCAAGATCAGAAGAAATTTGTTTGGCAAGTTCTCCGTTGTTGATTCCCATTTTGCCAACAGTTTTGTCTTCAATTTTGGAAAGTTTGGCAGTAAATTTAAAATCATCTTTTTGTTTTGAAAGACTTGCTTCAATGCTCCAATATTCTTCTGGTACAAACGCTTTAATCTCGCGTTCTCGTTCTACCACTAAACGAACAGCAACAGATTGCACACGGCCAGCAGAAAGACCATAGCGAATTTTACGCCACAAGAATGGAGACAGTTCATAGCCGACAAGTCGATCAAGAACACGGCGCGCTTGTTGCGCATCAACTAAGTTTAAATCTATCTCACGAGGATTTTCTAAAGCGTGCTCAATGGCAGGCTTGGTGATTTCATGGAAAACGATGCGTTTTAGCTTTTTGTCTGAGTACTTCATCCCTAAAGCCTCTACTAAGTGCCATGAAATCGCTTCTCCTTCACGATCTTCATCAGTTGCTAATATAATAGAGGAAGCGGTTTTTGACATCTTCTTGAGCTTTTCAATGACTTCCTTAGCTTTTGGGGCAATGGCATATTTTGGAGCAAAGTCGTGCTCAACGTCTATAGAAAGGCGGGATTTCGGTAAATCTCGGACATGACCAAAACTGGCTTCCACAAGGAAGTCAGGTCCTAAAAATTTTGAAATTGTTTTTGCTTTTGTAGGAGATTCTACAATGATAAGTTGTTTGGCCATGTGTTGTTTAAAGAATTGAATGATGCTTTTTGTAAGTACAAAGGGGAGTTTAGCTGACTGGTAGCTGGGTTGTCAAATCTATGGATTAATTATATCAGTAGTTGCGCCGATTTTTTTCAAGATTATTTGTTTCTCTGTTTCGTTAGCCAATCGAGGAGTGCTGTAGTTTTCAATTATCACTGGAATCAGTTCAATTTGTTTTAAAGTTGCGGCTGTTGTCCCGCCCTGTACATCACTTGCGCAAGCACCACTACCTGCAGTTGGAGTACAAGAACCATTTTTACTTAAAGTAATTTTTAAAGTTAACCCTTCTTTTGTATCTTGGCTCCACATTTGGTCAAACACAAAATTACCGAGTGAGTAGAAAATGTATTTATCTTTGTATTTTTCAAAAGTCTGTGCCCAGTGAGGATGCGCGCCAATTACCATGTCAGCGCCAGCATCTACTGCCGCCCGCGCAAAAGCTGTTTGACTAGGGTTAGGCGACCGCACATATTCTGTTCCGGCGTGCATTGTGACGACTACAAAATCACTCTTGGTTTTTAAATCTTGAATCGCGAGTTTTAGTTTGGCAACATCTTCTATCCGAGCAACATATGGATTGGTGGTACTACCGCCATCATTTACAGAAGAATAGGACGCACCAACAAAACCCACGCGAACTCCTTTTGCATTGTAAACTCCGCCTTGCCACGCTTCAGTTAAATCTTTTCCAACTCCTAATGGAACTAATCCATTATCGGTGAGTAATTTTTTTGTGTAGAGAATTCCTTCTTTGCCTTGGTCAAGCGCGTGGTTGTTGGCAAGATTTAAAACTTTAAAATTGTATTGCACTAGTCCAGGTAGTGTCCAAGTTGGGGCGTTGAAAACTAGAGAGCCAGTTGGGTTAAATGAGTCTGTACCAGAAAAAGGGGATTCAAGATTGCCAAAGTTAAAATCTGTTTCGTGTAGTAAATCTTCCAGGCCTCGGAAAGGTAAGTAAGCATCTTTGCCATTTTTGGCCATTGTGCCAGCTACATTGCGAGAAAGCATTATGTCTCCGACAGCAAGAAAGGAAATTTCAGTAGTTTTTTTGTCTGCGTTTTTTAGATCTTTTGCAGTTTGGTAATAATCCTCAAAGCTTTCTTTGTTGGAATCTTGTTTTTGGATTGCTTCCTGAGTCCTGTAATTTTGCCAAACGAAAACACTACTTGCTAAAAGTACAAGTCCTAAAAAAGATACCAATATAATTAAATATTTTAACTTCATGGTTTGTGGGTTGTGAAATTACCAGTGCCTAAGTTTTTAATTTCTCCGTTCATTTCCAAAGTAGTGAGTGCTGAGAGCAGCTCTGGTGCATCAAGTTTGGTCAGACTTGCTAGACTTGCGAAACTTAAAACTTTTCCTTGAATACATTTTAGCACAAGCTGTTCTATATCTGAGAATGTGCTTGTTTTAAACTCTTGAAATTCTGCAGTCAGGTTAGGTAGGGCAATTTCTAGATCCGTTAGAATATCTTCACCGCTTGTAATTAAATTTGCCCCAGATTTGATGAGAGCGTTTGGTCCATCACTTAAAGAAGAGTAAATTGGACCGGGAACAGCATACAGGGAGCGATTAAAATCGAGAGCAAAGTCAGCAGTAAGAAGCGCGCCACTTTTTTTCTTTGCTTCAACTACCACTACACCCAAAGATAGGCCAGCAATGATTCTATTCCGCGCGATGAAGTTTTGTTTAAACCCTGGAGTTTGTGGAGGTTGCTCAGAAAGTAACAGGCCGCCATGTTCAAGGATTTCTTCAGAGAGCCTAAAGTGTCCTCGCGGATACACCGTGGCAGGGTCAATGCCCGAGCCTAATACAGCAATTGTTCTTGCCCCGCGTTTTACACTTTCTGCATGTGCAGCTGAGTCTATTCCGTAAGCAAGTCCGGATACCAAAGTAATCCCCACGTCTAGTAGTGGTTTAGTTATTCGCGGTACTACAAGAGAGCCGTACTCAGACATTTTTCTACTGCCTACAATAGCGATACAATTCTCAGATTGCTCCGCCAATTTCCCGCGGAAGAATAATAGTGGCGGTGCATCAAAAATTTCTTTTAAAATGTTCGGATACCTAGCGTCTGTGTAGGGGAGAGTTTGTACTTCGGATTGCTCTAGTGATCTCGCTAACTTTTCTACTGACCATTCCGCTTTTAAGTTGCGCAGTTTTAAAATTAATTCTTGACCAATGCCAAATTCGTTCAGCTCTTTCTCGGTGGCATAGTAGATTTTTTCAAACGAGCCAGCTTTGACCCGCCAGTTTTCGTAGGTTGAAAGAGTCCGTACGGGGAGCAGGGATAGTATATATAGATAGAGGTGCTCAAAATTGGGGTTTTGTTCGTTTTCCATACCGTTACCATAACAAAACCACTTTCAAGATTCGTTAAAGAAAAGCCAAAATCCAGATAAAAACTTCATTTCCCCCTACCTTGACAAACAGCACGATTTAGTGTATACTACTGAAGTATTTGAAATCGAATCATTTGAGTTTGTCTGTAGTATCTCACTTGCAAGTCGCGAAGACATTGATCATCCCTCCTATTCAATGTTTCTAGCGGTTAAGTAGAGCTTTGTGGGCGTATGCCTGCTGGTTCTCACTTGTGGGTGGGGTTCTATAGATAAAGCACTATAAAAAAATGACCGCTCTTGTCTTAGGGCGGTCATTTTGTTTAAGTTAAATTTCTAAAAACTTTTCTATCAGTTTATTTGTTTCGGGAAATACTTTTTCATTTAGAGTTTTCAGTTCCTCAGTAGTAAAAGGTTGGAGGACAAAGACATCGGTAGGAAGAGGTGAGCCCTCTTCGCGAGATTCAACGCCAATGCGCACTCTAGAAAAATCTTTTGTACCCAATTCATCTATTATATTTTGCACACCATTGTGGCCAGCGCTGCTAGAATCATTCGCTTCCTTAACAATCCCAAAATTTAAATCTTTTTCATCGTGGAGAACTAAAAGATCCTTGGTAATGTCTACTTTATAGAAGTTCGCGATCTCATTTACTACTTCACCACTAAGGTTCATAAAGCTTTGAGGTTTCACAAAAAAAACTTTTTCCAAACTGCCTTCTTTTTGAATATGCATTTCACAAATTTGAGCCTTGAATTTTCCTTGGCAAGAAATTGTCTGATGGTCTTTCAGAAAGAAATCTAGGCTTAAAAACCCGGCGTTATGGCGGGTCTTTTCGTATTGTGTTCCAGGATTTCCAAGTCCAACGATTAGTTTCATGGGGGTATTATATCGTAACTATTCTCTTTGTTTCAAGCTGAGCTTGATAGGGGTTCCGTAAAGATCCAATCGTTTGATTAAATGCTTTAGCAGGAATCGACGGTATTGAGTAGAGATTGCCCCAGAGCGGTTTACTAATAGTTGGAAGTTTGGTGGATTGTCTGCAATTTGGGTCATTGAATAGATTTTTGGTTCGCGTTGATCACGCAAGCGCTTTGGAGGGTTGGTTTTTAGGGTTTGTTCTAAAACCATTTGGAGTTTATCGTCATCAATATGTCTTTGGCGATTTTCGTAAATTGGTTTGATAGCATCAATGGCCTCTTTAATCCCTTTACCGCTCTTAGCGGACACCAAAAAGACAGGGGAGAACCATAGGAATGGGAAGTGAAGAGAAATGTAGTCGTTAAGCTCTTTTTCTTTGCCTTCAAATTTATCCATTTTATTTGCCACAATGATTACACCTTTTGCCATATCAAAAATATCACCGGCAATAACTTGGTCTTGTTTGGTAATAGTTTCAGTACCGTCAATTACAAACAAAACTACATCGCTTCTACGGATAGATTTAAAAGTTTGGAAGCCAGAAAAAACATCTGGTTGTTTTTGCCTGTGATCTTTACGCTTTAGCCCTGCAGTGTCAATGAAAGTGTAATCTTGCTTATCAATTTTTGCGTGAGTATCTATTGCGGTGCGAGTTGTACCTGGAATAGGGGAAACGATCACGCGCTGCTCATTTAAAATCTTATTTAAAATACTAGATTTACCAACATTCGGCTTCCCGACAATACTTACCGAAATTCCCACTGGCACATTTGACTTGGGTACAGTAAATTTCTTTAGTTCTAAAGCCACTTGGTCTAGTAGATCACCAATTCCCCGGCCCGTGACAGCTGAAGTAGGGAAGACATGTTTAATTCCTAGTTTTAAAAATGGCGCTGTAAGTTCTTCTAAGTTTTTAGGAGAATCAAGTTTATTTACCGCGACCACAATTGGCTTTTTCATCTTGCGAAATTTTAAGATCGCTTTACGATCTATTACATCAACTGGACTTTTACCATCTACAACTAGAAGTAACATAGTCGCTTCGGAGGTAGCTACATCAATTTGTTCTGCTAGTTCCAGTTCTAACTCTTGCTTGTTGCCGAAAGTAATTCCTGCTGTGTCTACCATTGTAAAATCAACCCCATTCCAATTGGTGTCTAAATACTGACGGTCACGAGTAGTGCCAGCTACCACAGAGGTCACTGCAATTCGCTTGCCATAAATTTTGTTCATCAATGTAGATTTGCCAACATTTGGCTCACCAACAATTGCGAGGATTGGGAGTTGCTTCATATATTTCTTACTGAGTTTCCTGAGTTCCTAAAATGACTATTACATCAACTTTAGATGGATCAATTTTAATTCCTGGGGGAGGTAGTGAAACTGGGCTACCATTTAATTTATTAGTTATGAACTCTGAGGTTGATGGTTTGTGATTCACACTGTAAACAACTGTTTGACTGAGAGGCTTTCCTGAGTACACCACTTTGTAAACAGTTAGGCCGGCGTTGGTTAGTTCTTTTTCAGCTTTTTTGTAGAGTAGGCCAGTAGTACTGCTGTCGGCAAGCCAAACGGTGGCTTTTTCAGCTGTGAGTTGCCCAGTTGAAAAACTGTTTTTAAAATAATCTTTTAGGTCGTTAGTAGTTTTACCGCTACAGAGTGTTAAGACCCACGCGCCACTTTCTTCTAGTACTTGTGGGCAAATGATGCCGCCTTCAGGGTCAAGACTTAGACTTATTATATTCTCTTTTCCGAAATCTTTTGTTAAGCCGTAGGCACGAATGATCTGGCCAGGGCTCATATTGGTATGGAAATGATCACCAATGATAGAGAACAATTCGTTAATCTTTTTACTGTCGGTAACAATATTTAGTGCGACTACTTTTTCTTTGGCTGCTTGAATAATTTTTTGTTGACGAGCACTGCGGGCAAAGTCTGTTCCTTCTTCACCGGCTGCATGCCGAGAGCGAGCAAAAATTAGCGCACGTTTGCCATCCATGTTTTCAGGACCTTCTTTAAAAGTTACAGCTGGTAAGTATCCATTTCTTGTGTCTGGATATGTGTAGTCGGTAAAGGTGCGGTCCACATGTACATCCACTCCACCAAGCAGGTCAATGGTTTTTTCAAACCCTTTGAAATCCAAAACTGCAAAGTAGGGAATATCTAGTCCAGTCATTTTGGACACCACATCTCTAATACTAGCTCCGGCTTTATCCCAATCACCACTGGCTTGGAAACTTTCTGCAAACACAGCGTTGATTTTTCTTTGCCCAATTTCCTTAGTGTTTACCAAGTAATCTCGGGGGATCGAAATCATAGTTGCTTTTTTCTCGGAGGGTCTAATCTGCGCCACAATAATTGTGTCAGACAAGTAAGGGCCATCGTGACCTTCACCACCAATACCAAGTAATAAAACATTTATTTGACCTTCGTTTTCGCCATCAAGTTTACTCCCGCCAGTTTGACTAGAAATTAAATCTGAAATTCTTGTGTACAGACTTGATTCTTGGCCGACAAAAATTTTATTGGCAATTCCTGTCGCACGAACTAGTAAAAAACCACCAAGTCCTAAAATTAAAATGGCAATAAATATTACTAGCCATTTTAGGAGATTTCTTCCCTTTGGTTTCTTTGGTGGAAGTGGTTCTGGACTGCCTATATTTTTAGTGTAAATTTCTGGTGAAGTCATATAAGTGCTCATTCATTATACCCTGAATTTACACATAAAGCCAGACCTTGCACCGACTGCTTTCCAGTGTTATAGTTCATATGTTATTTACTTAAATTGAAATAAAATATGTCTGAAGAAATCATCCAAGAAATTGACCCAAAAGATCCAGCTGAACAAAAACCATCAGTTGGTTCATTCCTTTGGGAGCTAGCTCGTATCATTGTAATCGCTTTTATTGTGATGATCGGCTTCCGGTTTTTTGTAGCTGAACCATTTATTGTCTCTGGTTCCTCAATGGTTCCCAACTATCACAACAGAGAGTACTTAGTGGTTAATAAAATGACTTACAGATTTGATGAACCAAAGCGCGGTGATGTGATTGTGTTCCGTTATCCAAAAGATACAACCCAATATTTCATTAAGAGAATCATCGGTCTACCAGGCGAAAAGATAAAAGTTGAAAATGGTAAAGTCTACGTGTACAATAATGAACATCCAGATGGTAGCGCTTTGACAGAGCCATACCTTTCCAATCAAGACATCACCTTTGGGAATAATCAGACAGTTACTTTGGGGAGTGAAGAGTATTTCGTGCTTGGGGATAACAGACTTGCCTCAAGTGATTCCAGAGTTTGGGGGGTATTACCGAAGAAAGATATAATTGGCACAGCTTGGCTTCGGGTTTTCCCGCTTAACACCTTTGGAATCACAAAGTTCCCTGAAGCGATCTTTAACTAAATATTTACAATGACTGAATTGCAAAAAACCGCTACTCCAAAAATAATTAAGAAACTGGCAAAGACCGGTGCGCTTACAGGTTTGAGAGATATTGCTACTCAATCCCATCAATATTGGAGTGTTGTTTTAGAACAGGTCAGAACTGTCGGTTCACTGTATGGTTTCGCTCCAGTGGAAACCTCAATTTTAGAAGAACATAAAATTTATTCTGAATATTTCAAAAATCAGCCGGAAGAACTAGAAAGAATTTTGGTATCTGAGTTTGGAGGCAAGTCGTATGGTGTGCGTTCTCAGTTACTTCCGTCAGTTCTTAGGCATTATGCCCAATCAAAAATAGTAGAAAGCGAACCAATGTCCAAATGGATGTATATTGGTAATGTAGCTGAGTCAGAAGGCAGTTCCTCCGTTAGGTTTAATTATCAATTTGGCTATGAAGTGCTTGGCACATTCAATCATTTGTCAGAAGCTCAAGTAATTAGTGCGGTTTGGGATTTGGTGTTGCGATTAGGATTGAACGAAGAATCTGTGCAGTTAGATATAAATACTTCAGGTGACCCATCAGTGCAAAATGCCTATGCCAACGTTCTCAAGGATTTTCTAAAAGGCAAAGAGTTTGAATTATGCGAAAATTGTAATAATCATATTCGCGGCCGTGTTTTAAATGTTTTGCGATGTGAAAATTTAGATTGTCAGCTTACTACTGCCGAAGCACCAGCCATTGTAGATTTTCTAGATACAAATGCGCGCAAACAATTTACAGACATCCTTGAGGCTTTAGACGAACTTGGTTTACCATATCAGTTAAATCAACTGTATGTTGGCACCGAGGGAACTACCGGCACTAACTTAGTTGTGAAATATAAAAAAGGGAATCAGACAATTGTCATTGGAGAAGCGGCACACCATGACTTGCTGGTAAAAAATATTATTGGTAAAGCTAGTCCTGCGTTTGGTTTTGTGGGTAGTGTTGCTGGGTTGTCACGCGCATTAGAACTTTCTGAAGTTGAAACTGCCGCGGTCAATAAAAATGAAGTGTTCTTGGTACCACTAGGGGAGTTAGCTTCTAAACGAAGTCTTCGCTTGTTCAGAGATTTGATTGCTGAAAATATTCATGTCCACGATCACTTCGGGACAATGGGTGTAAAAAACCAACTCAAGCAAGCCGAAGAAAGCAAAGCCCCAATTGCACTGATTATGGGTCAAAAGGAAGCTATGGATGATATGGTGATCTTGCGGGATGTAAAAAGCGGGATGCAAGAAGTGTTTTCTTATGATAAAATAATCATAGAAGTTAAAAAAAGACTTGAGCGCTAGCTCGTTTTGAAACCAAAATTAATTAAATATATAAATGGATATTTTAGAGTGTGTTTTTTGTAATATTGCAGCGAAAAAAATTGCTTCAAATATTTTGTATGAAACTGATGACATAATGATCTTGCAAGACATTATGCCAAAAGCACCTGTGCATGTTTTAGTTATGCCAAAACGCCATATCGTTTCTGTGAATGGTCTTGAAGAATCAGACAGCGCCATGATTGCAGAATTAGTATTAGCGGCAAAGAACTATGCAGCCACAGCGGGAGTTTCAGAGTCTGGGTACAAATTGGTGTTGAACAACGGTAAGCAGGGTGGACAAATTATCCCTCACTTACATATGCACCTCTTAGGTGGTAAACAACTGGAAGAATAGGAGAAGTTGTCGAGATTTGACTGTGATGCTTAAATATAGTATAATTGCAGAAGCATTAAGATTATCTAGAATAATCTTTAGGAAAGAGGTGAATTTTTTTGGTAGAAGTTAAACGTAAAGATAACGAAAATTTTGATAACCTACTACGCCGTTTTAATCGCAAGATACAACAAAGCGGTGTTTTAATCCGTGCACGTAAGACACGCTTTTTCTCTCCGGCGAAAAGTCGTAACTTACAACGCACCGACGCACAACGACGTTCTGAAATGCGTGAAGTTCGTGAAGAACAAAAGCGCTTGGGCAAACCTATGAAGCCTTCTCGCGGCCGTAAGTACTAATCTCTCATAAACAAACAGCAAAATTAATGATCAATTTATCTGAAGTAGAAGACGCATTGAAATCAGCTTTGAAAGATCGCAATCAAATTGCGGCAGATACTCTTCGTGCGCTTAAAACCAGAATCCAAAACGATAAAATCTCCAAAGGTTCAGATTTAACTGAAGCGGAGATTTTGTCTTTGGTGCAGTCCGAAGCAAAACGTCGTAAAGAAGCGGCAGCTGCATTTAGGGATGCTGGGAGAGTGGAAGCAGCAGATAAAGAAGAAGCAGAATTAGCTGTTCTAGCGCAATTCTTACCGGAACAAGTGTCTGAAGAAGAAATTGTCAAAGTAATAGAAGCGAAAATCGCTGAAAACGGTTGGACAGTGAAAGACTTTGGATCAGCAATGGGGCAGTTAAAGGGTCACTTTGGCAACACAGCAGATGGTGCACTGGTTGCAAAACTAGTCAAAGAAAAATTACAGTAAATTTCAAATTCTAAACAAAAATTCCAATGGCAAAAGAACAATACATTGTTGGTCTAGATGTCGGCACACAAAATATTAGAGTAGTGCAAGGCAAACTAGAAGAAACTGGTCGTATCAATATAATTGGTGCGAGTTCGGTTGTTGCCAATGGAATGCGCAAAGGTGTAATAGTTGACATAGATGAAGCAGTCTCATCAATCTCTGCAGTTTTAGAAAAAGTTGAACGCATGACAGGTGTGCCAGTGACACATGCCAATGTTTCCGTGGGTGGTAATCATATTACTTGTATGGATAGTAAAGGTGTAATCGCTGTGTCGCGTGCCGATGGAGAAATTTCTGAAAACGATGTCATTCGCGTCATTGATGCATCTCAGGCAGTTTCAATTCCGCCAAACCGTGAAGTGATCCATGTCATTCCAAAAACTTTCACACTAGATGGTCAGGCGGGGATTAAAGATCCGATCGGGATGACCGGAATTCGTCTTGAAGTGGAAACTATCATCATTCATGGCGCACTACCGTTCTTAAAGAATTTAAGCAAAGCCATTACTCAAGCTGGTCTTGAAATTGACCAAACAGTGCTTTCGCCTTTGGCTGCTGCTCAATCTGTCTTAAATAAGCGTCAAAAAGAACTGGGTGTAGCGCTCATTGACTTAGGTGCTGGCACAACTAGTTTGGCTGTCTACGAAGAAAATAATCTTATCCATACTGCAATTATTCCAGTTGGCTCAATGCACATTACTAACGACATCGCTATTGGTCTTCGTTGTACTATCGATACAGCTGAGAAAGTAAAAACTTTGTATGGTCATGCAAGTCCTGCTCTTGTAGATAAACTTGCAGAAGTAGATATGTCTAAGATTGATCCAGAAGAAGAAACTCGCGTCTTACAAAGTTTAGTTGCAGAAATTATTGAAGCACGATTAGAAGAAATTTTTGATCGCGTTACTGCTGAATTAAAACGAATTGATCGTGACGGCAAACTACCTGCAGGGATTGTTTTAACAGGCGGTGGCGCAATGCTACCTGGAACTGTTGAATTTGCTAAACACTATTTGCGTTTGCCAGTTAGTATTGGTGTGCCAAGTGAAACTGACACAATTATTGACCAAGTTGTAGACCCGTCGTTTGCAACTGTTGTTGGTCTTGCTTTGTGGGGAAGTAATTTCACTTCTGGGGGCTTTGGTGGCTTCAATATAGCAAAGCCATTTAAAGGCTTGTTAGAAAATGAAAATGTGGTAAAATTGAAGAAATGGTTCAAAGCGATTATGCCATAAAGGCTGAGCCTTTGAATAATTAAAAAAGCCAGTAAAAATAAAACGCAAAATAACAATTGAAAGAAGATCTCGCTATTTGAGTTGTTATTTTACGTTTTTTTCTTTAATATAGAATTAGCATGAAAAAACCTATGGAAGTTAAACCAAAAATTGAAACATTTGCTCGCATCAAAGTTATGGGTGTGGGAGGCTCTGGAACCACTGCAGTAAGCCGTATGGCCGAACTGGGAATTAAGGGCGTTGAGTTCATCGCTGTAAATACAGATGCGCAGGCTCTTCACAACAACACAGCTGACAAAAAAGTCCATATTGGAAAATCTATCACAAAAGGTCTAGGTTCAGGCATGAATCCAGAACTTGGTCGCCAAGCAGCAGAAGAGAGCCAAGAAGAAATCGAAGAAGTTATCTCAAATGCAGACATGGTGTTCATCACTTGTGGTCTTGGTGGTGGTACTGGCACTGGTGCTGCTCCGATTGTTGCAGAACTTTGTAAGAACCGAGACATTTTGACTATAGCAGTTGTTACAAAACCATTTACTTTTGAAGGAAGCAAGCGTAAGGAAATTGCTGAAGCAGGTTACGAAAATTTGAAAGATAAAGTAGATGCAATCATCTCTATCCAAAACGATCGTATTTTACAAATCATCGACAAGAAAACTTCTTTAATAGACGCGTTCAAAACTGTAGATGAAGTGCTTCGTCAGGGGATTGCTGGTATTTCGGATTTAATTACCACTCATGGTGTAGTTAATGCTGACTTTGCTGACATCCGCACTATTATGCAAGATGCTGGAACAGCTATGATGGGTATCGGCCGTGCTAGTGGTGAAGGCCGCGCTGAAATCGCTGCTAAGGCTGCTATTAACTCTCCATTGCTAGATATGACCATCGACGGTGCGCAAGGCGTTCTATTTAACATTACTGGTGGCTCAGATATTGGAATGTTTGAAATCGATGAAGCAGCTCGCGTTATTACTAAGAATGTAGATCCTGAAGCGCGTGTGAAGTTTGGTACAGTCATTGACGAAACTATGGGTGATGAAATCCGTATCACGGTTATTGCTACAGGTTTTGATGAACATAATCGTCGCCCAAGCTCAATAAACTTTGCTCCAGTTTCCGATGAAGCTCCAAAACCATTTATTACTCAAGCGCATATTCCAACATCCACACCCCAAGTGGAAATAGAAACAGAAGATGCGCCAGCAAGACCAGAAGTTCGAAAGCCATTGTTTAGCCCTCGTCCTGTCGATCCTGTTACTCCAATGAGTAACGATGATGCAGATGACGATGAATTAGATATTCCTGCGTTTATTCGCAAGAAGATGAAATAACAACTTTTAGAATATAAATAATAAAATCCCCAGAGACACATCCTCTCACTAAGACTCGCTTGCGGCCGCTCGGGCCTTAGCTCGCATTCGTTTGAAGATGTATCCCTGGGGATTTTTGTTTGTGATTCAAAATTGTGTTATAATATATGTATCAATTAGAGAATTTGAAACAAAAATAAAATTTATGTCAGAAGATCCATATATTCCTTACGAAAAAGACCATGAACAAATGATCCTTCGTGATTATTTGGCAGTTGATCGTACCATGATGACCAATGAGACCTCTCTTATGTCGTACATTCGGACATCGCTCACACTTGTGGCGGCGGGAGCAACTTTAATAAAAGTCTTTGGTACTGACGCAATTACTCAAGCTCTAGGCTGGGCTTTCATCCTTGTTGGGGGAATGTTAGTTATTTATGGTTATAACCGATTTAGAAAAATAGATACCATCTTGCTTAAAGTTAAAGGAGAGACTTTAAGTAGAGTAAAGAAAATTAAAAAGTCCCGCGGATTCTGGGGGAGTGCATTAGGACTCATCGTTGGCCGTAAGTAAATTTGAACATGCAATACACAGTACATGCTCACCCAAATAGCAAACAGCCCCGGATTATAGAAAAAGGTCCAGGGGTTTTTGATATCTATGTTTCTGAGAGTCCTCAAGATGGTAAAGCAAACGCTGTAATTTTAAAAGAACTGGCTGGGTATCTAGATGTCGCACCATCTTTGCTTACACTTAAACGGGGGCACACAGGTAAGATAAAAATTTTCCAACTGGCTGAGTAGTCAGCTGTTTGGTATACTATAGCTATGTCAAAAACAGACAAACAAAAAATTGAACCACGCTTGCTCAAAGGTTTCCGCGATTACGCGCCTTCAGAGCAACTTGCGCGGCAGCAAATGTTTTCTAAAATCCAGAGCGTTTTTGAACGGTTTGGTTTTTTACCGTTGTCTACTCCAGTACTAGAGTACAAAGAAATCCTAATGGGTAAATATGGAGAAGATGAAAAATTAGTTTACTCTTTTAAAGATAATGGTGATCGCGATGTTGCAATGCGTTATGATCTAACCGTGCCATTAGCACGCTTCGTTGCTCAGAATCAAGGACAGTTAGTTCTTCCGTTTAAGCGATATCAAATTGCGCCAGTATGGCGAGCAGACAATCCCCAGAAAGGGAGATTGCGTGAATTCTATCAATGTGATGTAGATGCAGTCGGAACAGACTCAAACTTAGCAGATGCTGAAGTAATTGCTTGTTTGTGTATGGCTTTAGAAGCAGTTGGTGTAAAGAATTACAAAGTGCGCTTAAATGATAGAGCTACTTTGAAAGAATTTTCTGTACAAACAATTCGCGCTATAGATAAACTAGACAAGATCGGTATTGAGGGGATTGTGAAAGAAATGGAAGAGAATGGTGTGAGTAAAGAAGAAATTGAAAAGGCAAAAAGTCTTGTTTCTGCCGGGGCTAGGACTGTACCAGAAAATACTGCTGACCTGATTAAGCAGTTAGAACAGTACTCTCTTGCAGGTCAGGTGGAATTTGATCCAACAATTGCGCGTGGGATAGATTATTATACCGGGACTGTGTTTGAAATTATCCTCATAGATAAGCCAGAATTTGGTGCAATCTGCGCTGGTGGTCGTTACGATGGCTTGGTTGATCAATTTTCCTCACAATCCCTGCCAGCTGTTGGCGGTAGTATTGGAATAGATAGATTAATTGCAGCGCTTACTGAAATGGGGCAAATGCAGTCAGTTCAGCCGATTCGCGCTTTAGTTTTAAATCAAAATGAAGCTTTGGTTGAAAGCTATTTAAAGATTGCCACTAACCTTCGCGCTGAGGGGATCAACGTTGAGTTTTACTACTCTGCGGCAAAATTAGACAAGCAATTTAAATACGCAGAAAGCAAAGGGATTCCGTTTGCAATTATTGTTGGTGAGACAGAAGTAAAAGATGGTACTGTACAATTAAAAAATCTTGCAACCCGTGAGCAGGAGACAATTCCAGTCGGAGACTTAGCACTAAAGCTTAAATAGAAAAATGGAAAATCGCTACATAGAAACTGAACTGGAGACGGACTATGGCGATTTTTTTATCCGTGTTTATGCTGATACTTTTGGTAAAGAAACTATAGTCCTTCGAACAAAAAATTTGGGGGCTTCTAAGCCAGTTTTGGTTAGAATCCATAGTGAGTGTATTACCGGAGATACATTTGGAAGTTTGAGATGTGATTGTGGAGAGCAGCTTCATCTATCTCTGAAAAAAATATCCAAAGATGGGAACGGGGTGTTAGTATATTTAAGACAAGAGGGTAGAGGAATTGGTTTATTTGAGAAAATAAAAAGTTATGAATTACAAAGAAAGGGATATGATACTTTCGAAGCAAATGTAATTTTAGGCCATAAGCCAGATGAACGGAATTATGAATGGGCAAAAATTGCTTTGAATGATTTAGGTATTACAGATGTTCGTTTGATAACAAATAATCCATCAAAAGTTTCTGAATTAGCTAAGCTTGGCTTTAAGGTAACTGAACGTATCCCGATTGTGGTTAAGAGTAATATTTTTAATCAAAAATATTTTGATGCTAAAAAAGATAAGTTCAAGCATTTCTTTAATAAAGAAGTAAGTTATTATTTCTATCAATTCCACGCTGAGACTCCAGAGCAAGTCCAAATTATCGGCGACTTCCTGAAAGAGAATAAGCGTGACCCTTTATTGAAAATTTGTATAGGTGTATCTTTTGATCATACTAAGTTTGAAGATGATAACTATGTAGAAAAAGTGCGCTCTATTTTTCAAACTTGTGAATACTATGAAAATTTTGTTCCAATTTTGCATTTCACTTTCTCAAAATCAAAAGATCCTTTGGCTGACTTGAAAGCAGTAAAAAAAGCATTGCCTTTTGTTTCATACATACAAATAAACGATTTAGAGATAAATAATTTTAATGTCATAGAATATGCTTGCAAGAATTTCTTGGCAGATATTCCTCTTTGCGATGAGAATTTTGATTTAGTAAACGATAAAAATTTTAGAACACTAATTCAAAATCAAAAAGCCTTTTTATTATTAGATAATAGCAAGGGGAACGGTATTAGAGAGTCAAAAGAGAGTTTGATGAAAAAGATTGATTCTTTGATAGAGTATGGATTAAATGATATCGCAATTTTTGGTGGATTTGGACCTGATGATTTAGATACCTATTTTGAGCTTCGTAGACATTATAAAATCAATTTTTCAATTGATGCAGAAACTAAGTTAAAGACAAATGGAGAAATAGATATAGGTAAAACTAAAATTTATTTAAATCAACTACTTAGGTTTGACGATCCGAATGAAGCTGGGGTTGAACAATCTAGGACATTTCTACAGCAAAACCAGATTTCGGATTGGATTACAGTGAAAATTGAAGATTGTGAGTTCGTAGTTCATCCTGCAGTATTTAATCCTGAGCCATTTCCGTCTACAAAATGGTTTTCAACTTATCTTGAAGAATATTTAAATGGCAAAGAAAGTTTTTGTGAAGTCGGATGTGGTACTGGTGTTATTAGTTGCTTAGTGGCGAGATCAAACCCATATCTAAAAGTTGTAGCTACTGATATTAATCCCTTTGCTGTCGAAACAACTAAGTTAAACATAGATAAAAATGGATTAAACCACAGAATAATAGTAGTGGAAGGCGATGTATTTGATGGAATCCCGAAGGGTGTGAAATTTGATACTATTTTTTGGGCGTTACCTTTTGGTTATTTAGACCCTGGTGTAAAAATTAATTTGCATGAGATGCAGCTATTTGACCCAGGTTATCGAGCAACTCGTAAGTTTTTAAAAGAAGCGAGAGAACTTTTAAAAGTGAATGGGGAAATACTACTAGGGTTTTCTGAAGACTTGGGCAATAAAGATTTACTAGAAAGTTTGGCAAAGGAATCAGAAATTGAGTTTGAAACTGTTGCTGAAATGCAACTTAAGGAAAAAGATACTTTAGGTTTTGAAATTATCAAAGGAACATACAAAAAATAACACATAAAAACTTTAAGTTTTCTTGAGGCGCATAGAGATATACTGATGGAATGAATCCAAAGTATATCTCTATTTTTTTATGTTGCTTCATTTTTGGAGTAGGACTTGGATCTTTGGTAGTAGTTCCTACTTCAGTTTTACTGACGGTTGTAGTTTGTTGTTTAGTTGGTTTTGTTTTACTTCTATTTTGGAAAGTAGATGTTGGATTGGTAATACTTTCTATATTCTTTGGTATTGGTTTTGGATATTGGTATGTTGATGTTTCATTTTCAGGAAACGAGTTTGAGGATGCAATCGGAACAGAGATTAATGTAGAAGGAATTGTTGCCCAAGACCCAGTTAATGGTAGCGGTGCCAATGGCAGAGGGCAACAACTGACTTTACTGCCAGACGGCTATACACAAAATTTACGCGCCCGACTTTACACTGCAATCCCAGATGTTTCCAAAGGAGATAGAGTATGGATTCGCGGTGAGGTGCAGCTTCCAGAAAATTTCAGCGAATTTGATTACATTGGCTACTTACAGCGCTATGAAGTCTATGGGGTTTTAAAAAAACCGAAAGTGATAGTCCTGCAGCGCGCGGGATTTTCGTGGCGCGCACCTTTATTGGGTCTGAGAAAGATGATCTCACAAAGGGCTAAGGTATTTCCAGAAAAAGAGGGGAGCTTAATTGTCGGAATGCTAATTGGACAAAGACAAAATATCCCCGAAGAGGTAAGTAACGCTTTTAAAACCACAGGGCTGACGCATATCGTGGCTGTTTCAGGCTTTAATATGACGATTATTGTTACAGCTTTAGGAACGCTAGTATGGCACTTTGGCCGCCGCGCGACCAATGTCCTCACTCTAATCGTGATTTTTGCTTTTGTCGTAGTGACGGGAGCGACTGCGGCTGTCGTTCGCGCGGCGGTGATGGCGGTTCTTATGGTTACTGCGCAACTACTTGGTAGGCAATACGCAAGTTTACATGCGCTGTTAATCGTGTGTGCAATTATGGTTTTTCAAAATCCACGAATAGTAATATGGGATATCGGTTTTCAGTTGAGCGCGTCTGCAACTTTTGGAGTATTAATTGCATTTAAACTTCGCGATGCCTCCGTTCTAGAAGATCCAGATAGAAAACAAACTTTTTTAGGAGAAACAATGAGGCCAACTCTCGGTGCAATTTTTTTCACCTCACCTATTATTGCAATTCATTTTCATACATTTAGTGTTATTGCCCCTGTCGCAAATTTAGTGGTACTGCCATTTGTTTCTTGGATCATGCTTTTTGGTGCACTGTCACTACTTCCGGTATTTGGAGAAGTTTTTGTGTTCCCAACAACACTCATCACTTCTTTTGTAATTTATGCTGCAGAAAAGTTTTCACAAATTCCATTTGCTAGCATTGGTGTGCAATTACCAATGTGGATTTGGATCGGGTACTACATTGTTGCAATTTGGTATATACAAATCAAAATAAATCATCAATTGCCAAAAGTAAAAATTGATGATAAAATATAGAAAATCATTGAGTAAAAATAATTTTAACACTATGAAAACATCACATTGGGTAATCGTTGCACTAGTTGTATTAGCAGGAGCGGGATTAATTTTTTGGATCAGCAAAAATAATGGCTCTGATGTAAAGTCAGAAACAAATTCCGAATCGAAAACAGAATCAACTTCCACAGACTCAGCAGATTCAAAACCACAAGAAGAAATGGCTACAGCAAAAGACAAGGCCGATGGGTCTTGTACAAGATCAGTAAATAAAACACTTATGCAAGAATCAATCGATATTAAAAATAAAGTTGTTACTTTAAATGTTGAAGGCCACGGAGATATTAAAGTAGAGTTATACGACAAAGACGCACCAAAAACAGTTGAAAACTTCCTAAGGCTTTCCAAAAGCGGTTATTATGATTGTCTAACTTTCCACCGTATTGCAAAAGGCTTTGTTATTCAAGGTGGAGATCCAACTGGTACTGGTAGTGGTGGCGAGAGTGCATTTGGTGGTGAATTTGCAGATGAATTAGATCCAAACACCCCAAGCGCTAAAGCTGGCTACAAAAAAGGTGTGCTAGCAATGGCAAACCGTGGTCCAAACACAAACACTAGCCAATTCTTCATAATGCTTGCTGACAATCAATTACCACACAACTACACAATTTTTGGAAAAGTGATTTCTGGAATTGAAGTAGTAGACAAAATTGGAGCAGCGGAAATTACTCCTCAAATGGGTCCAACAGACGGAACTCCGGTAACAAAGATCATCATTTCCAAAGCAACTGTATCTGATAAATAATTTCAATTTAATTAACTAAAATATTAAATATATTTTATGGAAACAATAGAACAAAGTTTAGTGCTACTTAAACCAGATGCACTTGAACGCGGATTGGTAGGGGAGATCCTACAACGCTTCGAACGTGTCGGTTTAAAAATTGTTGGAATGAAGTTACTTCAACCAACAGAAGGTCATGCCTCAAAGCATTACACCGAAGATTTGGCAATTCGTCGCGGCGAACATGTTCGTAACGCAATGATCGACATTCTTACTTCTGGCCCGGTAGTTGCAATTGTCCTTGAGGGGATTGAGGCTGTAGAATTAGTGCGTAAAATGATTGGTGGTACTGAGCCAAAATCATCTGCGCCAGGAACTATTCGCGGCGACTACGCTCATGTTTCTTTCAAACATGTAGATAGTAGTGAAAGTAATAAGCTTTACAACTTAATTCATGGTTCTGCAACTGTTGAAGAAGCTAAGACAGAAATTGCGGTTTGGTTTACCCCTGAAGAATTAGTTCAGCACGAACCTTCTTACACAAAACATACTTTGAATAAATAGTTTCTTCAAAACCAAAAACCGCCGTTAGGCGGTTTTTGGTTGAGTGCTTTGTGCAGTTAATTCTGCAAGCGCTGCATTGACAATCAAATGATATTAAATATTTAGAACCATGTCAAGTCATGGTGGACCGGAGGGGAGTTGAACCCCCAAAGCGCTGATGTCAATGCAGCACTAGTCACCGGAACCCGGCCCATTCCAAAATTATTGCATAAGTGTGTTCAAGAAAACTTAAAGTTATGCAGAAATTATTTCTTTCTAAAGAAAGTTGGAAGACCTGGAAGGCGAGATGAAAAATCTTGAAGTTTCAGTTCACGAACTCTTTGGAAAAGACCTTTGTCATGCTCAGCAAGGTACTTACGAATATGTGCACGCGCGTTACTAGTTTTAGCAGCCGCCAACCAATCTCTGGATGGGGTGGCAGCTTTTTTTGACTTCAGCACTTCCACTACATCTCCTTGCTTGAGCTCATCTGTAATTTTAGCCATTTTTCCATTTATTTTTGCACCTAACATCTGGTATCCCAAATCTGAGTGAACCGAAAATGCAAAGTCTATAATAGAAGCGCCAATTGGTAAATCTTTCACATCGCCTTTTGGGGTAAGGACGAAAATTCTATCTTTAAAGAAATCAATTTTTAACCCTTCTAAAAATTCATCTGGGTTGTTGGCCATTTCTTCTTGCCAAGCGTGCAGTTCCTTAAACCAATTTGCTCCGCGGCGGATTTTGTCAGTTTTTCCTTGTTCTTCGTAAAACCAATGCGCGGCAATTCCTCTCTCGGCAGTTTCGTGCATTAAGTCGGTACGAATCTGCACTTCAAAAGTGCGTCCTTCATTATCAAACACTGTGGTGTGCAAACTTTCATATCCATTTGGTTTAGGGGTCGCAATGAAATCTTTCACTCTTCCGGGAAGGGGATTAAAATGTTTATGGATAATACCTAAAGCAGCGTAACAGTCGGCAGTAGATTTAGTAATAATTCGCATCGCCACTTTATCGTAAATTTTACTAATGTCGTTGTCGTAGCGCTGTAATTTTTTATATAGTGAATAAATCCGTTTAGTGCGTCCTGTGATGTCTTGAAACTTAATCCCTTCCATTCGCAAAATACTGGCCAACTCTTTTTGCATCTGCTTAGTTCCTTTTTGTCTTGCAGCAAGGCGCTCTTCTAGTAAATCTGCTGTTGCTCGGTAACTTTCAGGATCCACAATTTTAAATGATAGATCTTCTAGCTCATCTTTCCATGCACCAATTCCAAGTCTGCCTGCAATTGGGGCATACATCTCTAAAGTCTCGGTAGCAATTTTAAGCTGTTTATCTTTGGGAAGGGAACTTATAGTCCTCATGTTATGCAATCTATCAGCAAGTTTGATAAGCATAACTCTGACATCTTTACTGACTGCCATAAACATTTTACGCAAGTTTTCTACATAGTATTCATCTTTGCTGTTGCGAAGCCTGACTTTACCTAGTTTTGTAACTCCATCTACCAAACTCGCGATTTCATCACCAAACTCCAGTTTCAAATTTTCATCGGTGGTATTGGTGTCTTCAGTAATATCGTGCAGCAAGGTACCGCAAATTGTCGCCGTATCTGGAAATATTTGACCCAAAATAATAGCTGCTGAAATTGGGTGCATTACAAAAGGTTCGCCACTTTTTCGCTTTTGATCTTTGTGAGCAATTGTGGCAAACTCTAAAGCTTTCTCAATTATAGCTTTGTCTTTCGCATTAAAGTTATGGGGGATGGATTTAAAGAAGTCCGACATATATTAAGTATAACACTATCTATTTATGAGCTTGCTTGGTGGTTAGAAATCAGCCATACTGAAAATATGCCAGAACTTCCAGAGGTACAGACCGTTGTGTCTGCGTTAAATCTAAAATTAAAAAATAGGAAAATTAAGCGCGTAGTTGTAAACATGGGTAAGATCATTAGTATTGGTCCTCAAACTGTGAGCAACATCCGCAATACAAATCAAAAAACAGTGGGCGAATTTGCGCGTCTCTTAGAAGGTCGTAAGTTTTTGTCGGTGCGCCGCCGAGGCAAAATGCTAATTTTTGATGTAGATGGACCACTGTCCCTATTGGCACATTTAAAAATGACAGGGCAGTTTATTTTTGAAGATAAAATTCAAGCGAAAAAAACTGGCAGCAAATACCGCATTCTAAACAAGATCACTGCGCCTCTGGTAAAGCTACCTTGCAAGTTCACCCATGTAGTTTTCCATTTTACAGATGGTTCAACTTTGTATTACAACGACATGCGCCAGTTTGGTTATCTACGAATTGTGAAAGATGAAGACCTGGATAAAGTAAAAGAGTTTAAAGACTACGGCCCAGAGCCGCTAGAGAAAAGTTTTACTTTTGAAGTGTTTAAAAATTCTCTTACTAACCGTAAAAAAATTCCGATCAAGTTAGCGCTCATGGACACAAAAATTGTTGTGGGAATTGGAAACATTTATAGTGATGAAATTTTGTATCATGCGCGCGTCCTGCCAGATAGGCAGGTAGATAGTTTGAGCACTAAAGAATTGAAAGCGGTATTTGCGCAAATTAAACCGGTTTTACAAATGGGGATTAAATACAAAGGTTCAAGTGTCGGTGATTTCGTCAGGCCAGATGGGAGGTGGGGAAGTATGGGTAAGCACCATTTCGTTTACGGTCGCAAAAAGCAGCCCTGCCTAGGTTGTGGTACAATAATTGAAAGTATGAAGATGGGTGGAAGAACTTCCAGTTTCTGCCCAAAAGAGCAACATTAACTTAGAAACCCATGACAGATGAACGTTGGGAACAATTTGTAGAGACTGCTCAAGGCCGATTTGAAGATGTCGGAATCAGTCTTGAGAAGCTAGAAGACAAACAAGGTTTTCTAGTAGAAGATGGAACTCGAAATGTTGTAGAGTTCAAAATGCCAGGCACTGGCGAAATGTATAAAGTGGTGCGTGAAAACAAGCCAGCCGTGCTAGATAAAAAACAGCATTATTCGCACAGACAAGGTGATACTGCCCGCACCGAATATGTATTATCAGATACAGAGTTTTCTCATAAAGTTCGTGTTTACAAAGAAAATGATTACGGTGATTGGGAAGAGGTGCGTGCGGAAAGTTTGGGGCTATAATGCTTGCTAATCGTATTCTTGCTACAATTCGGTTTTTCGATTTACAAAATATCCCAGCGACAGCAACAGAAGTCCATAAATATTTAGTCAGTGACCCATTAAATTTAAAGACTAAATTGGATTCTAATTTTGAATTAATAAAAAAACTTGATGTCACTTCTCCTCAAGTACATTTTGACACCATCATAACTCAGTTGCATATTTTGTCTCGTGAAGGGAGAATTTTCCAAAACAATGGTTTTTACACTTTGGTAGGCAGAGAACCATTGATTGCAGAACGCGCAAAAAGTTATTTTGTCTCTTTAAAAAGAGAGCGGTTAATCCGTAGATTTGCCAAACCTACACGCCACATTCCTTTTGTGCGTAGTATTGCTTTGCTCGGATCGCAGGCGTTAGGACAACAAAAACCTAGCTCGGACATTGACCTGTTTGTGATCACTGATCCAAAATTTATTGGTTTAGCAAGGTTTTTTCTAACCACATATTTTCAGATTTTAGGCATCCGTAGACATGGAATCAAGGTGGCTAATCGGTTTTGTCTGAATCACTATTTAGCTGGCTCAATTTCTCTAAAACATGATAGAAACTTGTACACTGCTTTTGAGTATTTAAAGTTTCGTTCATTAATCTATCCTCAAAACTATTCTGAATTTTTAGAAAATAACGACTGGATCTTATTATTCTTCCCAAATGCTACTTTGCCAAAATTAAAAGATGAGCAACACTCATCTTTACAGATTTTTTTAGAAAAGTTATTGAAGAATAAAATCGGGCTTTGGCTTGAAAGTAAAGTGATTTCTGCTCAGCTAGCAAGAATAGAGCAAAGTGAATTTACTATTCACAGCCACTCCGAGTTATCTTTCCACCCTAATAATAGAAAACAAAAACTATTCCAAAGTTTTTTTGAAGACCATGAACAGAAGCATCGGAAAATGGAATAGGCGGTAGCGAAGATCAAAATTCTCGCTACTGTTTTTTGTTTCTAAATCCCGCATTTCTTCTAAAGAAAACTTCGCTTGTTTGGCTGTATTGATATATTCAGGCACTGTATAGAAATAAGAGGGAAAGGACTGATTCCATAGGAATTTTCTGGATTCTGCGCGAGTAAATTCAAAATATGGTCTTAGTATTAATTTCGGCATTCGTTTTAATAGCACACTTAGTAGACTGCGTTTCCAGACCCCAACTGGGAATGCATAGTATGGGTTTGCAATAGTGACTAACAGTTTTCCATTGGGTTTACAAACCCTAGACAAATTTTGCATAGTCGCCGGTAAGTCGCTTACATCGTGGCCGGCCATGTTGAAAATGACAACATCAAATTGATCTTCAGTGTATGGGAGCGGGGAAGTGATATCAGTGACTTCAAACTTTGTATTTGGAAATTTAGTTTGCGGGTAAGTTTCTTTGGCATACGAAATTAAATCTTTTGAAAAATCACAACCTATTATTTTTGAATTACCATCAAGTGTTTCAGATAATTTTGCGGTTAACCAACCACCGCCACAACCGGCATCTAAAATTGTGAGAGAGGATTTTTCTTGCAAAAGTTTACTGCTGGAAAAAGTACCAGCAATGGCATCAAAAATTACTTCCTGTTGGATTTTGCCATTTTCAGAATTAGTAAATTCTAAATACTCTTTGGCTACAGAGCTATCTTGGTAGCTTGTTTCTTCAATCATGTATGCAGTATAACACTTTGACAGATTCGCTAAAACTGCTAAGATAAAGTCCCGTATGAAAGTTTAGGAGGATTTATTTTTATGTCTAAAGGACTATTCCGATTGGCAATCGCGGTCCCCGAGGGAGGAAACTCATTCGTTAAAAGTAGTCAGGTCTTTAAAAAAACTGAGAATGATGCTGACACTTTTTTGCACCTACGAATTACCGATGGTCATACATTCATTAGTGGTGACAAAGAAGATATCTTGTTCGACGGCACGATGACTTTTGAATGTCGTGTGGTAGATCAGTATGCTTGTCAGTCGGAAATTTCTCAAGAGGACTTTGAAAGCTTGACTACGAGGTTCCGACAAATTTTCCCAGAGAAAATAATTGAAAAGGATTTTGCGAGCCAATCCATTTCAGTGGGTTTGATTGAAAGCACAAAAGTCTACGCCAGTGAAGCTTCGCTAAATCAGCTGAGTAGTCTTGAAGAACAGTTGCTTTTGCCGAAAAAATCGCTGGTTGACCAGGCTAAATGGCAACGGATGGAATATTGATTCAACCGTTCTTGACAAAGCTTGTTAGCACTCTTACAATGAGATTGCTAACAGGCTTTTATTTTTGTTAGCCAAGCTCCAATTAGGAGCTTTTATGAACAATAATTTTAATAATTAAGTTCCCATTTGGGAGAAGGAGAGTTATGAATATTAGACCACTCGGAAATCGCGTTTTGGTTAAGCAACTTTCAGTTGAAGAAGTTACGGCTAGCGGGATAGTATTACCAGCTAGTTCCGAACGCGAAAAACCAAATCAAGGAGTTGTGAAAGCGCTCGGTAATGGCAAACTAATTGAAGAATACGGGATCAAGATAGGTGACACTATCGTTTTTAATGGATATGGAATTGCCGAAGTAGAACTGGCTGAGACAGATGCAGTCGGTGCTCCAAAAGAAAAGTACAAAATTGTATATATCGCTGACGACGAAGATTCACAGGCCGTAGCAATTATAGAAAGTTAATAGAAAGGAAATCCAATGAGTAAAATAATCAAAACTGGCTTTGAAGCCAAAAAATCAATTAAAGAAGGGGTAGACATTGCGGCAAATGCCATTAAAGTAACGCTGGGACCAACTGGGAAAGCGGTAATCTTAGATCGTGGTTATGGCAGTCCCACAATTTCCGATGACGGCGTAACTGTTGCCAAAGAGATTGAGCTAGAAGATAAGTTCCAAAATATTGGAGTCTCTTTGATTAAAGAAGTTGCTAGTAAGACAAATGATGATGCCGGAGACGGTACTACCACGGCAACTGTCTTAGCTCAAAAAATGATTGAAGAAGCATTCTTAGAACTTGAACGAAATACTTTTAAAGCAAATGACTTGAAGCGCGGAATGGATAAGGCTGTGCGATTTGTTGTGGAAGAATTGAATAAAGTAAAAAAAGTAGTTTCTACTCAAGAAGGAATTCAACAAGTTGCTACCATCTCTTCTTTAGATGAAGAAGTGGGAAAGCTCATTGCCGAAGCAATGCAAGAAGTTGGCAATGATGGTGTTATTACTGTGGAAGAGGGGCAAAGTATTGGGATTGAAAAAGAAGTGGTGAAAGGGATGCGTTTTGATCGCGGTTTTGTTTCTTCTTATATGGTTACCAATACTGAACGTATGGAAGCAGTGTGGGATGATCCATATATTTTAATTACCGACAAAAAGATTTCCAGTGTGCAAGAAGTGTTGCCTTTGTTAGAAAAAATTGCCCAAACTGGCAAAAAAGAATTAGTGATTATTGCTGATGATGTAGAAGGGGAAGCTCTAACCACCTTTGTTCTAAACAAACTTCGTGGCACTTTCTCGGTGCTTGCAGTAAAAGCACCAGGATTTGGTGATCGCCGTAAAGAACAGCTAGAAGATATTGCTGTTCTAACTGGTGGGTCTGTAATAACATCTGAACTTGGTTTAGCATTAGATAAAACAGAAGTTGAGCACTTAGGAAAATCACGCAAAGTGATTGCAACTAAAGAACACACTACAATTGTAGATGGTGCAGGAGACAAAGCGGCAATAGATTCTCGTGTTGCCCAGATGCGCGTGGCAATTAAAGAGTCAACATCTGATTTTGACAAAGACAAGTTGACTGAACGAATCGCTAGACTTGCTGGCGGAATTGGCGTCATTAAAGTAGGGGCATTTACTGAAACAGAAATGAAAGCCAAGAAGTTTAAAATTGAAGATGCGCTCAACGCAACCCGCGCTGCAGTTGAAGAGGGTATTGTTGCAGGAGGCGGCGCCGCTTTAGCAAAAATCGCACCTACCCTTGAACAAGCGATTACTAGTGGCGATTATTTCCAAGAAAACGAAAAGCGTGGCGCCATGATTGTCCGCAAATCTTTAGAAGCGCCAATGCGTCAGATTGCAGAAAATGCGGGAGCCGAGGCAAGCGGTATTATCAACTTTGTACAAAAAGCTGGTGGTCACGCAGGGTATGACTTCTCAAACTACGATGAACTCCGCAGTGAAGCAGGCAAAAAAGAAGATATGATTCAAGCTGGAATTGTTGACCCTGTAAAAGTTACTCGCCTTGCGCTTGAAAACGCAGTGTCTATTGCCTCTACATTGGTCACAACCGAAACTATTATTGTAGATAAACCAGAGCCGAAAACAGAGTCTGCTCCAATGGGCGGAGGTATGGGCGGTATGGGCGGAATGGGATTCTAAATTCAATGTACGGTATTTGCCTGGAATAAAGGCAATCTTGACAATTCATCGAAAATACGATATTATGTACGGGCTCCTGATTTCGGTTACTCGGATTAGGGGCACAATAAAAAATCCAAGAAATATTGTTTTCTTGGATTTTTTATTGTTTTCAAGCATTATAGAGTATAATAGAGAAAAGCTGAATTTCCAGCTCAGAAGCGCAAACAAGAACATCCTTTAGGAGGTAAAGATGATGAAAGCTATTTTGTATGTTTTTTTGGCAGCATTATTTTTGCTTCCAGCACAAAGTATCACGGCGCAAGGTCCGAAGTCAAAAAAGAAACCTGTTGTCCGGAAAGTTAAAAAGGCACCGTTGAAAAAAACTGCTAGTGTTACAAAAGCTGTGAAAAGGGTTCCAAAGAAAGACTCTGCGGTTTCTCCTGTTGTGCGAATTCCGCCGGCAGTATTTTCTGCAGACAAACTTCCGTTTTTCCCCCCATCATCAAATTTTGTGCCTAGCACAAAGTCTCAAATGATGATCAGTATTCGTTGCTCGGAAAATAAATTTTTGTGGGTCACCACAGAAAGTATTATTTATTTTTCACCTACATTTGTGAAAGTGGAAAATGGTGGGCCGGTATTGGTTCTTCAGGAAAACGGACAATATATTCCTTTTGATGTTGCAAGTGTAGAGCAAGCCGATTTCACAAGACCAGCGGATGTAAAATTCGCTGAGAAAATTGTTCGATCACTTCGTCCGAAAAAACTGACCATTATGCCTAAGCTAATCGCTATGGAAAAAGATCCGATGAAAGAAACCGACCCTATGGAGTTGGTGGAAATAATTCGTGATCATATTGGTCGGGAAACTACGGATGTGAATGTACTAAAGTACGGCAATTGCTACAAAGGATCACCAAGTAGCTAAAATCTCACTTTGAGCGTTTCTGGGAAGAGTCGCGCTTGAAAAGTGGGGTAGGGTTAGTCGCAATCGCGTCTAACCCTTTCTTTTTGTCTAAATTCTGGTATCAAAACCCAGCCTTGACGAACAACGCCTTTTTAGCTATAATTATCGCATTGGCTGAAACAGCAAGCTGAGTATCAATTAATTATCACTTTAAAATAATCCTATGGGAGTTCCAAAGAAGCATAAAACCCGCAGTGGTCGCGACCAACGCCGTAGTCATCACGCACTATCAGCACAAAGCTTTGCTACTTGCAAAAATTGTGGCAGTGCTACAATGCCTCACAAGCCATGTCCAAACTGTGGTAACCTAAAAGGACGCAAAGTAGTTTAAGCTACATTGCGTTTTTTATTTTAAAAGTATGGCAAACCGACACCTTTTGCGCACTGTTGCGCTTCAAGCATTATTTGAATGGGATTTTAACGACAAGCAGTTAGAACTGCCAGTGATTTTAGATCGCGCCATCGAAGAATTCGCAGCAGGCGCAGATGATTCTGACTTTGCTAGAGAGCTTGTCACCGGTGTGGTGGATAATATAGAAGAGATTGATAAGATAATTGTTGAAACTGCTCCAGAGTGGCCAATCGCTCAAATTACAACTATAGATAGAAATGTTTTACGCTTAGGAATTTTTGAGTTGATGTTTTCAAAAAAGATTCCACCTAAAGTGGCAATCAACGAATCGGTTGAAATGGGTAAGCGCTTCGGAGGAGAGTCTAGTGGAAAATTTGTAAATGGGGTTTTGGGAACTTTGTATAAAAAGATCGCTATTGAATAAAGGTTCATGTGTATAGTATGATGTACACGTCAACGTTATTCTGAAGCCACCTATGGCTCGAATCAAAGGCCGTCCTTTAATGGGCGGCTTTTGTTTTATCTGGATTTTGGTTTTTCTTAATCAGGACTTTATCGCACATTTTGCATAATGAATTTAGTAATCATTAACTAAAAAACATATGCGAATGCAAAAACTAGTTACGTTTTTTCGGCAAACTTTTGTTACCACAGTATTGCTTGGAAATTTAAGTTTGCTTTTAATGCCAGCGCGCGTGGCATTGGCCAACGAAGATCCAAATTTAATTATCTCTGCCATCCAAATTACGGGAGGTACTGGGCATACTCAAGAAGATTTCATTGAGTTGTACAATCCCTCAGATTTACCTTTTGACCTCAATGGCCATAGGTTAGTAAAGCGCACTGCCGCCGGCACATCAGACACTCTACTAAAAGCGTGGATTGAGCCAACGATTGTACTTCCTCACAGGTTCTATCTTTGGGCAAACTCAAGTTTTACTACAATTTCAAAAACGCCAGATGCCACATCTACTGGGACATTGGCAGACAATAATGGTGTGGCACTAAGATTTGGAGAAGAGAACTTAGGGGATATTATAGATGCAGTAGCTTGGGGTAGCACTGCCAATGGTTTTCCTACAGTTTCCAGTACAAATCCTACTGCAAACACCTCGCTGCTAAGAGAGGATTTATTTAGTGAGCAAGCTAGTTTCATTATGGCATTAAGTAGTCCAAGAAATTCTTCAGATGAAGTTCTACCAGAACCGCTGCCAGAACCAGAACCTGACCCAGAGCCAGACCCGGCACCGATTCCTGTTCCAGACCCTGACCCCGAGCCCGTTCCTGAACCAACACCTGTGCTGTTAAAAATAACTGAGCTACTCCCAAACCCTGCTGGAGAGGATGCTGGTTTTGAAAAAATAGAAATCCATAATCTTGGCAGTCAAACTGTAAATCTTAATGGCTTTATTTTAGATGACATCGCAGCAACAGACGAAGTGTCTACAAACGCCTATGAAATCTTAGACTTACAAATTACTTCCGATGAATATCTAGCGATCACAATTCCAGCAGGGAAGTTTGCGCTAAACAACTCTGGGGGTGATGTTGTAACTTTGTTTAATAAACAATTTCTACCGCTAGATTCAGCGTTCTACGAAGAGACCACTCCGGAAAATATGTCGTGGAGTTACTTTAGTAGCGCGTGGGCATGGGCACCACAAACTTTGGGAGAGGCAAACGGTTTAGCTCCTGAGCCACAGCCAGAAGATGATTCAGAAGACGACTCAGACGATGACACTGACACAGAACCCAGACACGATAATTCCGGATTGGTAATAAGTGAAATCTATGCCGATCCGAATTCAGGTGACAAAGAATTTTTAGAAATTCAAAACACCGGAGAAGAAACAGCCGAACTTTCTGAAGTAGAGTTATATGTTGGCACTAAACATAAACTGTTGCCGGAAGGGGAATTGGAAAGTGGGGAGTTTTTCGTTGTCACTCAAGATCAACTTCCAGCACAGCTGCGCAATTCTGGACAGACTTTAGCTCTAAAAGATGGCTCAGAAACTTTAGATTCTCTTAACTACCCCAAAGCAGTAAAAGGATCTAGTTACGCTAGTTTTGAAGATGGGTTTTTGTGGACCACAAAGCTAACTGCAGGGGAAACTAATATTTTAGTTTTACCGCAGGTCATAAAAGAAGAAGTTAGTAAAGTTGCTGAAAAAACAACCACAAAAACCAACTCAAAAAGTAGCGCTAAAACGGCAACAAAAACTGCAACAAAATCAGCTTCAAAGACAACAGCGAAAGCAACTTCTGTAGCAGCTCCAAAAACTAATCAAAGTGAAGCTGCAAACCCACAAGTACTTGGAGAAAGCACAAAAAAGCCTCAAAACAACTCATTGGGTAAAATTATTGCGATGGGAGCAGCAGCAGTGGCGGCAGGAGTTATCGCGCTCTATAAATTTGTTTTGAGTGCTGGAGTTGAGTAGTAAAATATGCTATAATCAAAGCATGGAAAAGCTTAAAAAACACACAGAAAAAACTTGGAAGTTAGTTGAATTCGGTATTGCTTCATTAATCAATGGTATCGGCAAATTATTCATAAAGTAATCCGTGCTATAATAACCATATGAGTTTAAATAAATCAGATTTAATTGAACAATTGGCTGCTCGTATGTCGGTGACATATACAGAAGCAGAAAAAATGTTAAATACATTCATTAATCTAGTGTATGAAACTCTTCGCAGTGGCGACAAAGTAAACATTAGCGGTTTTGGTCAATTTAGCGTATCTCACAGAGAACCTCGCATTGGTGTGAACCCCCGTAATCCATCTCAGAAGATTCAGATTCCAGAATTAAACACTCCAAAGTTTAAAGCCGGTGAAGCATTCAAAGACGCTGTCAAACTCCGCAACAACTAGACACATTTTCTCGTATTCTAAAACCGCCCATCTGGGCGGTTTTTTAAACTGTATATTTATTCTTGAAATTTTCTTGGAGCGGGTAAGGGGAATCGAACCCCTGTCATCAGTTTGGAAAACTGAGATAATAACCATTATACGATACCCGCGTGAGCGGGCACGCCCGCCAACTTGGTGGTCGGGAACCCGGGACTCGAACCCGGAACCTCTCGGTCCCAAACCGAGTGCTCTAGCCAATTGAGCCAGTTCCCGTAAATTTTCAGATAACCATATTCCTAAGCTTTCGCTCTCAAAATGATTACTAACTAAATACTAGAAAAGTATAGCTAAATATTGAATATTTTGCAATGGCTAAATACTTGTTAAATCAGGCTATAATGATTTAATCTGTTGAGTTCTTGAGGGAATATGGTACAATTATTTTAAAGACCTTGGAAATAATAGAAATAAATAGAAAAAAGTAAAATGGATAGACTAAAGAGATATTCAAGTATTCTGGTTGGCTTAGCTGTAATTGCAGTTGTTTCAATATCTTTTGTTAATCATTTTGCCACAGCTGCGACTTTGCTGACAGATGATTTTACTGGTACCACAATTAATACTGCAAAGTGGGTTGAGGTAGATGCTTCTGGGAGTGGTGGTAGCTCTGGGAATGTCCAACAAAATGGTACTGCCTCTATTGCCAACAGTTATTCGTCTGTATGGGCACAGACTGGTTTGTATTCGGTGGACACTTTTTCATCTACTAATTTAGAGATTTCAGCCGTACTGACTAGGGGTTCGGATCAGCTACTGGGTTATGGAGATTTTAATTTTCAAGGAGCTGGGGCTAAATCATATATTATAGACCTATCTTCTGGGGGATGTTTAATGCTGGTTTGGGATAACACCAATGTATCTGCTCTTAGTTGCGGGGCAAACATTAGCGGTGCTACCTATAAAATGAAAATTATTTCTGGTGGCTTTGAGGTTTATGCAAACGATGTGCTTAAAGGGACTATGACCACCGCAGTTACTTTTACTGATAAACCAGTGTATTTACAATCCTCCGCAGCAGCTAGCACCTTTGATGATGTTTTGGTGATAGGTACCCCTGCTGCTCCAACTGCTCCTGGAGCTCCTACAGGGCTTGGGGCCACAGCAGGAAATACCCAAGTCAGCTTGTCATGGACAGCACCGGCAAGCAACGGAGGATCAGCCATTACCGATTATCTAGTAGAGTATAAATTAAACTCTGAGCCAACAACTTGGACAACTTTTTCCGATGGAACTTCTACTGCTACTTCTGCTACAGTAACCAGTTTGAGTAATGGCTCTCTCTATAATTTTAGAGTAAGCGCTATAAATGCCATAGGAACGAGTACGCCAAGCAGTACTGCCAATGCAACTCCTTCTGCCCCAACAGTCCCAGGTGCGCCAACTGGGCTTTCTGGTGTGGCAGGAAATACCCAAGTCAGCTTGTCATGGACAGCACCGGCAAGCAACGGAGGATCAGCCATTACCGATTATCTAGTAGAGTATAAATTAAACTCTGAGCCAACAACTTGGACAACTTTTTCCGATGGAACTTCTACTGCTACTTCTGCGACAGTCACAGGCTTAACTAATGATTTAGTTTACAACTTTAGAGTGAGCACAATTAACGCAATCGGTACTAGCTCACCGAGTAGCACAGCTAATGCAACTCCTGGCGTTGAAACTCCTTTGACAATTTCAAACATGTCTTTGTGGCTTGATGGATCGGATGCTGCAACTATTACTGAATCATCTGGAATTATTTCTCAGGTCAATGACAAGAGTGGTAATGGTAAAAATGGAACAGCAACTGGCTCTGTTCGCCCAACTCTCGTTTCAAGTGTACAAAATGGCCGCTCTGTAATGCGCTTTGATGGCAGTGATGACTATTTAAATATCAATAGCTCTATTGCTTACCGAACTGTGTTTGTAGTTGCAAAATACGATAACACAACTTTTGGAACTTACGCAGGTATTGTGGGTGATTTCACTGGAACTTCACCAGGTAATGGTCATGTTGTTAATGGTGTGGATGCAACAACAAAAATTGCATCAGCAACAAGTAACTACGCATCGGCATATAGGAACGGCACCTCAATTTCTGGTTCCGGAGGACATAGCTTCGCTCCTTTAAATGAATTTTGGATTGGAACTTTTGAACTTTCTTCTGGGATGACCAACACAACATCTGCAATTGGAATGATCAATGGTGGTCCTCGTTATTGGGATGGAGATATTGCCGAGGTTATTGCTTACAGTACAACTTTGACTAACACTCAACGTGCTCAAATTGAAAATTATCTTTCTGTAAAATGGGGGATCGCTGTCACTGGGCCAAGTGCGCCAGATGCACCGACTGCTCTTGGCGCATCTAAAGGTAATACTCAAATATCGCTAAGTTGGACAGCACCTGACGATGGTGGTTCTGCTATTACTGACTATATCGTAGAGTATAAATTAGCTTCTGAACCAACCACTTGGACAACTTTTGCAGATGGCACTTCGACTTCAACGACTGCAACTGTAACCGGTTTAACAAACGGGTTGAGCTATGATTTTAGAGTGAAAGCTGTAAATGCAATTGGTACAAGTGTAGTAAGCAGTACTGTAACAAAAACTCCGGGTCCACCCACAGCGCCTGATGCGCCAACTGGTGTGATTGCGGTAGAAGGGAATACTCAAGCAACAATCACATTCACTGCCCCAGTAGATAATGGTGGCGCTTCTATTACCAGTTACACGGTGACTTCATCGCCAGGAAACTTTACGGCTTCAGGCGCTTCATCACCATTAACTGTTACAGGTTTAACAAATGGCACTGGTTATACTTTTACAGTCACCGCAACAAACTCTGTAGGTACTTCTGTTGCATCTTCAGCTTCTAACTCTGTTACGCCGAGTACCTTAGGAAACCAGCTTACCGACGGTT
>CAZXPB010000001.1:0-69419 GCA_964642585.1 uncultured Candidatus Saccharibacteria bacterium | reverse complement strand
GGGGTTCGATTCCCCTTGGCCGCTCCACATGGAATAAACACTCTCTAAAGGAGTGTTTTTCCTTTTAGATATGTGACGTTCTGCTAGTTCGACCGACTTCATTTCTATACTCATTTTTTCAAGACCATTTTTAATGATCGTGTAAGGTTTATGTAACTCTATAACTAACTTTTTGTCCTTTAGTACTATTTTCTGCCCAAGGTTCTGTAGTATACGTGTCTGAGACTCATAATCTCCATTTTCAAAGTGAGTCCGAGCGTAAGTAGCAAACTCAAAAGTCTTCTCTGTTAATTCCAGCAAATCATCATCACTAGACTCAATCTTTCTTAACTCTCCTTCAATTCTAGATTTTTCAGCAGTTAAAGTGTTCTTCTGATCAACATACTCTTCTTCTGTTAACATACTTCTATCTTTATTGTTTCCAGAGCAAAATAAATCAATTAAGTTTTTGTTTCTTTCAGAAACAGCATCTAACTCCTTTTTTAGGTTTTTTATTATAATAGATCGATTATTATCTTCTATTTGATTATTACTCCGAAGCACTTTTAAAGCCCACAAAAAAAATTCTTCAGATATTGTAATTGAATCGAGATAACTAATAATCTCTTTAGTCAGATCTTGATACTTCACAGGCTCTTGAAAGCACGATTCATGACTCTTACCCGTACAACGATGATACAAGTAATGTTTTGGTTGTAAATCGGGTTTTTTAGATCTCTTAACTTTCTCATCGCATGTAATCATAGATCCGCACTCTCCACACCTTATCACACCATTAAAAGGCAAACGCTTATATTTCGGTCGAGGTTTACCAGCTCTACCGAGCAACTTTTGAACTCGATCAAATTCCTCTTTTGTTACCATTGGTTGATGTTTGCCTTGGATGACTTCACCTTTATATGAATACTCCCCATAGTAAAATGTATTTGTGAAAACTCTATACGCTCCGCTTTGGCTTAGCATTTTACTAGGTAGATTTCTACTGGCTCTTGTCTTAAGTCCCCATTCTTTAAAAGAAATTTCCCATATCTGCCTTACAGTATAGTTACCTGTAAGCATTAAGTCCCACATCTTTCTTACGAGAGGATATCGTTCCTCATCTATAAAAATCCTCTTTTCTCCTTTTAAACCAAGGGGGTCATTTTTGTACCCAAGTGGCGCTTTTTCAGGTAACCAACCTTTATTTGCTTTACTCTGCATACCACGGCTTACATCTCGCCCTAGATCCAAGCTGAATTGATTTGCCATACCAAAATCTACTGCTAATAAAATAACGTTATCTTCTGGTAGATGTTCTTTTGATGGAGTTACAATGGATTTAATAATATTATCTGTAAGCAATCCTTGAATTAAACCTCCATCATAAGCATTACGGGATAACCTGTTTGGTTTCCAACAAATAATACCATCTGCTTGACCTTTCTTAATCATATTCATCATCTCATCGAACATTGGTCTACCAGGTCTTTTGGCAGATTTAGACTCTTCAAAATACCTAACAACATTTAAATTGTTCTGAGTAATAATTGGTTCTAGTTCTCGTAGTTGATCCTCAACAGACTGAACCTGTCTATCTTCCGAATCGGTGGATTTACGTGCATAAACCACATATCTAAGTTTTGGATTGGATACATTCATAGATACAAAAAAGGAATAGTCTCAACAACTATCCGAACCCAAAGGTTTCAGATAAAGACTATTCCAATAAAGGAATTATCAACTCAAATTGTTACTTAGGCACGGGATAGTTGTTATTTAAATTATCACCGATACGATTCCTCTTGGCACGGGGGACAAACTATCTTTTATCAGAATCTTTCTTAATTGGTTTATAAACAAGTTTAACTAAATCCAATAATTTAGTAGCTTGGACAATAGCTTCTTCACGACTTATAGTTTCTCCAAACTTTTTTTTATGTAGATCTATATATTCTTGTATTTGTTTATCTGTTAATTGCATATTATTAGTTTGAGTTCTTTACGAATTGATTTCGTAAAGCTATTACTTATAAATATTAATTATTTGTATTGTTATATATATTGTCTCTAAAATCTGGATGCTAATATTCTAGATTATGGAGAGTAATTTTCTAGAATTAAGACTGTTAATTCTAGAATTTGGATATTAGAAAATTAGTTATCAATGTCTGACCATTCATCTGGTAATGGTTCATTATCTGATCGAACCTGATTTAAATGACTTTGCCATTTACTTGTGGTCTGCAAATGAGCCTCTTTCATAGAAATTCTTTTAGATCTTAAAAGTCCTTTCCTTTGCAAACTATCAATAGTGTTATAAATCGTACTTGTAGCCACATTTAATTCTATTCCCAATGCTTTCTTAGAGGCGTAGCAAGCTTTATGTTTGTTATTAGATAAACCTTGTACAAGGTTTAATAGCAGTACTTCGGTAGGTGTAAGATTAAAAGTTTTTAAACTTACCCAGTGTACTCTTATAAATTTGTGCTTAATTTTAGGCATAATAAAAACACATCGAGTGTGTTGTTAATAAATAACACCCCGATAAAAAACTTAATTGTGGTGCCTTGGTTAGCACGAGTTTTTTACCTGGGGCATTTGATGCCGAAATCTGAGGTGGCTTCTCGGATTTACTTATTCCATTAAAAGCATTGTACTTTAGCGAATTTTGCTAGTCAATAGGTATTTGTAAGGATCCGACGGAAACGCTTAAATTTGAGCGAGTTTTGCGCGAAATACACAGCGATTACATTAATTCAGAGATCACTATTTCCAGCAATATTAAAAATATGACCTTTTATGACCCCAAACCTGCTCAACAAATATGCACTAATATGACGTTATCCGAGTTTTTGATTTCAGCTTTTTTAGTATATCTAACAACTGATTTGGATTCGCTCTTAAGTCGATCAGTTCTAGCTTGGACAAAGCGTTGTTCTTAAGTAAAACATCCTTTTCTTTGAGAAATAGGTTGTCGTCTAACCACATAAAATCTTCGTCAAAATTAATGCCGTCAGTTTTGTAGTCCGTCCATGAGTTTGGTTTCACCCGTTGAACTAGCTTAAAAACATGTTCTGGTAGTATGGGTTTAATATGTTCTTCGACACGATTTGCATCATTTTTACAGTGAGTTGTGAGCCAGAAACATGTGTGATTATGTGTAGCGTATTCTAAAAACTCTACTAAGCCATTAGCTATCTTTTTGTCTTTAGTAATAATTACACCGTCAATATCTAGATAGATGTTCATTGTTAGCTATGAATTATCCTTAGTAATTTTTCTTTCTTCAATCTTAGCTTGCCAAGTAGCATACATCAGGCCTAATATCGCAGCAATCATTCTTGAAATACTACTCATTCCCAAATGGAAAGATGTAGCTAGTATGATTACCAATATTATTAAAGCAACAATAAGTGCTAAGGCGGTTATATACTTTTTACCTGTAGGTGCTATTTTAGTTCCTAAATGTATATACAGAGCAGTAAATACAAATGATGTAATAGCTAACTCAATTGTTTCAAAATTGCTAGCAGTTGCTCCATCAGGATTAGATGACGCTTTCAGGACTAGGATCCAATGTATCGGGAAACTAGCAATCATACTAGATATAAAACCACCGATTAGAGCTCCAGGGAATACAGCGAACCAACGTAACCAATATACTATCTTGTTTTCTTTTTCCATGATCGACAATCTTAATTAGTTAGAGCCGACATGGGTTCTTTAACACAAAGCCCCACGCCAGCCGGATCGTGAGATCCCATGCCCGTTTCCAGACATGACCAATGAAGATAGCTGAACGCAGGGTTCAGTATTCTTCATTGGTTTTAGTTTCCATACCCACGTCTTAGGTGGGGTTAGGACATTTAATTGTACGTATATTATACCACTTCTAATAAGTGAACAAAACTGCTAAGATAAGCTCAATTATGCTAATAAAGAAGATAAAACAGATAACACACATTGACGCATTCGATGCGTTTAAATGGATAGGGGACGACTTTAAGAAGTACGGTCTAATTTATGGGTGGAACGGATCTGGAAAAACTACTATATCCAGAATCTTTAATTTTCTTGAAAGAAAGGATGTTCACATCGATGATTTGAAATCAGTTGAATTTTCCATAGAAACAGACGCATCTCCAATTAAGCAAACAGACATAACTTCTAATGGACTTAACGTTAAGGTATTTAACGAAGACTTTATTACAGAAAATTTATCCTTTGAGGATTCCCAAGCAAAAAAGATTGTAATATTAGGTAAAGAGAATGTAACAGCCCAACAACAAATTGAACAACACGAATCAAACTACCAGACTAATCAAAATACAATACAAACACTCGAAGAACAACTTAAACAAATACCTAATCCCGACGATGTATTAACTCAAGCTGGCCGAGAAGTTCCTAAACAATTTACCAATACACCATTAGGGGATGATACATATTACGGACGAAGTTATAATAAATTAAAGGTAGACAAACGTTTAGAAACTGGGGTTATCACAGAAGCTAACTTAAACTCACTTATTATTGCTGAACCTAGCGAAGTTGATTCTAAAAAAGAAGTAATAAAAAATGAGAAGACCGAGATAAATATTAAATTTAACACTATTGAGGATTTTGAAGAATTGTTCGATAGTGCCAATGGTTTATTAAACACTTCAATTACTTTTCAAAACATTGAAGGATTAAAGGAAGATGGTGAGTTAAAGGATTGGATAGAAGCTGGTTACAAAATACATAAGCAAAGAGGGTTAAAAGAATGCCAATTTTGCAAAGGCGTTTTACCAGATGATCTATTAGTACAGTTAGGTGGTTTCTTTACCGACGAACTACAAAAAGCGAAATTACAAATACAAGAAACTATTAATTTGTTAGCTGGAAATGATAATAATGAGAAACTTCCAGAACTAGAACCATCTCTTTTGTTTCCCGAGCCAAGCAAAGAATGTGCTGCTGCTAAGAAAGAATTATCACAACACGTTCAAAATATACAAAACCAAATCAACCTAATCATAACGCAGTTGAAAGATAAGCAGGTTGATTTACACAATCACGAGAAGAAGCACGAACCAATTGAATATCCCAGAGAAGATATAGAAAAAGCGAATGAATCTCTTAAAACAATAGAAAAGATAGTTAGTGAGCACAATATTAGAGTGCAATCTATATCAGAAGAGGTGAAAGCGGCTGCAGAAAGTATTGAACTTCATACAATTGCTTCTATTCTAGAGAACAAAAACTACTTTAAAAATAAAAGTGAGGTAATTAGACTAACGGCAGAAATAGAAAAAGCTAAAGAAGAACGAAACAAAACACTCCTAGATATTAAAGTCTTAAAAGCGTCTTTGACAAACGCATCTGATGCGGTGGATAAAATTAATTCACTATTAAAAGAATTTTTCGGGGAATCACTTATCTATCTGGAGGTAAATGAGTCAGATGACGGAGAAATATCTTACATTCTGAAAAGAAGAGGAAAAGATGCCAAACATCTTAGCGAGGGAGAGGAAAGTGTTTTAGCTTTAGTTTATTTCTTAATTAAACTGGAAGAAAATGATAGCGATAAAGCTAATTGCCTTGTTGTTTTAGATGATCCAGTCGACAGTCAAGACAGTATATTCTTGTTCCGCACAGCGGGTTTAATAAAAAGACATTTAAAGGATGTGGGTCAATTAATAGTACTTACTCACAACTTCGATTTCTTTAATCTTATTCGGGATTGGCTTATGAGTAGACAATACAAAGATGAGTCTAATATGTTTCTGATTACTCACGATAAAGAAAGCGAAGTCCAAGAAGTCAAAATAGAAAATCTGCCTAACTTACTAAAAGAATATAAAAGTGAGTATCAGTATTTATTCTGTAGACTTTATCAATTCGCTAAGGGTACACGACAGCTCGACGAACCACTTGTTGCGAATATAGCTCGAAAGATCTTAGAATATTTTGCTGGGTTTAAGTGGTCATGTGCAACAACTGAAGAATTTAATAGTATTGTAATGAGTAGATTCGTAACGAGTAACGATGATAGAATGAAAGGAACTGGAGATTTTATTGTGAAGTTTTTGCACGAATATTCTCACGGTCAAGATTTCTCTCGCGGTATATCTGCATCAATGCTCGAAGCAAAACCCATTGCGCTAAATGTACTAAAATTTATTGAGTTGGCTGATGAAGATCATTATTCACGGCTTGAGACAATTTGCACCTCAACTACTTCTTCTTAATCATTAATGGGAAAGCTGATTAAACCTTAAAGAAAGTTTTTTTGTTATACTAGTTTTATGGAAGAATATTTTGACATACTAGATGAATCGGGCAATTTAACCGGTGAGAAAAGACTACGTTCTGAAGCTCATACCCAAGGATTATGGCATCGAACTGTACATATTTACTTCTACCGACTTAATAACGAAGTTATTGAATTGTTAGTACATCATCGTTCCAAAACCAAGGACTTAAATCCTGATAAGTGGGATACTAGGTTTGGTGGTCATGTAAAGGCTGGAGAAACCCTTGAAGAAGCCCTGAAAAATGAACTGAAAGAAGAAACAGGTCTTGATATCTCTACCGAACAAGTCACCGTGGGACCTATTCACAAAAGAGATAAGTTACCAAATAGAGAATTTACTAATGTATACTTCTACAACTTTACAGGCGACACGAATGACTTAATCTTTAATGACGGAGAAGTGCAAGGAGTAAAATGGATGTCTTTGGATGATGTCTTAAACTCCATAGAAGAAAAGCCCGATCAATGGTCAAGCAGACCAACAGGATTTAAAGAGATCAAAGAACTATTAACTAAATTGGTTAATGAAACTTAAACAGGACAAATACAGAAAGAATAGAGGTGGAACATCTAGGTTGTTGGATATTAAATGTGAAAGAGCGGGACATCATTTATTCTATTATCAGAAAGATGGCCCAGGAATAATCAAACGTTTATATTTAGACCGTATTTACCCAACTGCGCCTAAGAGTAATGACTTAATCTGCACTAAGTGCAAAGAAGTGCTAGGTAGTAAGATTATCTATAAGAAAGAAAGTAGACCAGCTTACAGAGTATTCGTAGGAGCTATTACTAAGAAAATTGTATCTGCTGATATTGTGAAATAGACGTTCTAACGTCCTGTACTATGGAGCTCCATCAAAAAGCTCTCCCTAAAGGGGAGTTTTTTGTTATACTAGGTTTATGATGCAATTTGCAGGAACATTAGTTAACAAAAATAGTCAGGTATTATTAGTTCAGGAATCGCACACTGCCGCGAACGGGTTATGGTCATTACCAATAGGCTCATTAGAAAAGAATGAAACATTAGCAGAAGGAGCTAGTAGAGAAACAAAAGAAGAAACTGGCTACATCGTAAGTCTGGGTAAAAAATATACTCTAACAATGACAGGCAAGGAATTAAAATGCTTGAGTGAATTCCACAACAAGCAAGTAACCTTAACTATTTTTAAAGCCAAGATCACTTCAGGGAATTTAATTCCTGGAGATGACCTTCTTGATGCCAAGTGGTTTCCTGTTGAAAAACTTAATAATTTAAAATTACGTGGCGAATGGGTTAAAAACTTTGCAAATGATAAATCCTAACATCCTGTACTTTGGAACACCATCAAAAACCAAACCCCTTTTAAATAAGCGGAGTTGTATGCCAATTCAGCCCATTCCCAAGCCTAAAAAAACGTTATTTGGCTTATTTAAGCCTAAAACGACCTAAAATGGCTTGTATTTACCCCCCAAAACTGCTATAATGTATTTGTAAGGTACTGCTTTGAGCAGTCTTTTTTATAGCCTATATGCGAGCTTTTAGCCCAAATATAGGCAAAACTAGACTAAAAAAGCTGTTAATCGCAGTAACCCCAACAAGGTCAAAGCTTAAGAATATTAAATCTAGGTCGTAAAAGTCAGGGAATAGCACCCAAGATTGAACCCCTCGCGATTATTACCATAGATATAAGGAGTTGATATTTAAAAAATGAAAGCTCCTTTAGTCCTAAATTCTGTCATTGAGAAAGCGGTAGTAGTACTTGCTTTCTTACCCCTCGTATTCATGATTTATCCTGAATCCGTGGCAGCAGCTTATGTTGCTCAGAATCACAGGAACAAAGCTCTAGTTTTTGAGATCGACTCAAAATCAACACAAAAGTTACTGACCTACGATGAAGTAGTCCGTTTTGAAGCAACGACAAACATCAATGTTTTTCTTGCTCCAAAAGTTAAAGCCTATCTTGAATCGAAAGGATCTCCGCTTGCAGAATATGCGGAAGAAATTGTAAAACAACCTCAATGGCAACGCGCCCTTGCTATTAGTTACGTAGAAAGTAACTTTGGTAAGCGTTGTGCCGATAACAACTGTAGTGGTATTGGTGTAGCCCCTAGCCATCCTTCATGGAGACGCTACGCTACTAAACTAGATTGGTTCGTAGATATGAACCGTATTCTAGAAAAACCTATCTACAAAGAACGCTTTACAAACTGTAACGCGATGAAAGGTGTTTATGTTGTACCTGGTAGTGCACGATGGGTAAATGGTTGTAACAGCGTAAGTAATGATTTACTTGCGATTACTGAACAAGCCAAAAATGAACGAGTAGCTTTCTTAAGCCACCCAGTTCAAATCCCTAATGTAGTAACAGCAACAGCTGAACTTACCTTAGTCAAATAACTCTAAACTCAATCAAAACCCCTGCCGGAAGGTAGGGGTTTTGTGTACCTTGAACAAACTAAGTATTTCAGCTAAAATGAGTGAGTATTTCACACCGCGGTGGCTCAAACATGGTGCAGTGGCGAAGTGGAAACGCCGTGGTCTGCAAAACCACTATGCATGGGTTCGATTCCCATCTGCACCTCCAACGAGTGCTTTGCCTGGGTGGCGGAATTGGTATACGCACAGGACTTAAAATCCTGGGCCCGCAAGGGATTGAGGGTTCAAGTCCCTCCCTAGGCACCATTAAAAACACAGTTATATAACTGTGTTTTTAATTTGTCCTGCTTATATATAAACAAAAAAGATTTTTCCACTTGAAAAAATTTCTGCAATATTAGTACACTATTACTAGGAATTAATTGAAAATATATGGAAAATAATATAAACAGCACTCAAAATAACCCTGAAAAAATTATCAATTTTAGTAAGGAAACAAAACAAATAATTATCACTAGTATTGTGACAGCGGTAATAACCACGGTTGCCAGTCTGGCGATTTTTACCAATGTCTACAAAGATCAACTAGGGAATAGTTCAAAGCAAAATAATGAACTGCGTAATTTAAGCCAGTCTGAAAATGCTGTTGTAGATGCAGTGAAAGGAGCTAATCCTGCTGTCGTTGCAATTACAATTTCTAAAAACGTCCCAACATATGAAAGATACATCCAAAACGTCCCTGGATTTTTTGGAGGATTTCAAATTCCCCAACTAAGACAAAACGGCACTGAGCTAAAAGAGGTTGGCGGGGGATCAGGATTTTTAGTATCTGAGGATGGTTACATTGTTACGAACAAACATGTAGTAGCAGATACAACTGCGCAGTACGCAGTATTTACAAACGATGGTAAAAAGTATGACGCGACAGTGGTGGCGCGCGATCCATCTTTAGACTTAGCCGTAATTAAAATTGATGGCTCAGGTTTTCCAAGCCTAAAATTTGGAGACTCCGACAAAGTTGAAGTAGGCCAGACCGCCATTGCAATTGGGAACGCGCTTGCAGAATTTCGCAACACCGTTTCTGTTGGAGTAGTGTCTGGACTTGCGCGCTCAATTACTGCCTCAGACAGCATGGGTGGCAGAGAAAATTTAGATCAACTCATACAAACAGATGCGGGAATTAATCCTGGAAACTCAGGTGGTCCACTACTGAATTTGTCTGGTGAAGTAATTGGTGTAAATGTTGCAGTAGCCGATGCTAATAGTATTGGATTCGCGCTCAGCTCAAACAGCGTAAAAAATGTTGTTGACTCAGTAAAGAAAACTGGGAAAATTGTTCGTCCATATTTAGGTGTTCGCTATATCCCAATCACTGCCGATGTGAAGCAAAAAAATAATCTGTCTGTTGATTATGGAGTGCTTGTTGTGAACGGAGAAACTGATGCAGACCTTGCCGTAATTCCTGGCTCACCGGCAGACAAAGCAGGCTTGCAAGCAAATGATATTATTTTAGAAATTGATGGTAAAAAACTTGATGACAAAACATCTCTACAGAGTGTAGTTGCTGGGAAAAAAGTCGGGGATAGCATTAGTCTTAAACTTTTGAGCAAGGGAGTAGAAAAAACTGTCACTGCAACTTTGGAAGAAACCAAATTCTAATGCTTGACATTATCACTTTAGTTTGCTAAAGTGATAATATGTATGAAAATATATTTGAAATAGTTGGTAAAAATAGCGGTCCGACAAGCATTATCTTAACTGGAGTTCATGGAAACGAAAGAAGTGGAATTAATGCATTTGCTAAAATTATCCCAATCCTTACGGTGAATAGCGGAAAGGTAATCTTTGTTTATGGAAACCCCGCAGCTATTAAAACAAACAAACGATTTATTGACTCAAACCTAAACCGTTTATTTAGACCTGTCCAAGAATTGACTAGCAAAGAGAAAACTAGTTATGAATTTAACCGAGCAGGAATCTTAAAATCATTATTAGATAGAGCGGATATACTTTTAGATCTTCACAACAGCTTTACCCCACAAAGCGTACCTTTTGCAATTTGCGAGCCAAACTCAGACGGCATCACCAAGTTCCTACCTGTTAAGAAGGTTGTCTATGGATTTGATGAAGTGGAACCTGGTGGTACCGATTATTATATGAATAGTGTAGGCAAAATTGGGATATGTGTTGAGTGTGGATTCCTTGATGATAAACAATATTCTAGTTTTGCAGAAAATACAATTATGAGTTTTCTGAAAGCAGCTGGTAATATTCCTAATAACATAGTTGGAATAGAACAAGATAAGTTCCAGATGTATGAATTATACAAAACTAAAACGGATAATTTCAAACTAAGCAAACAATTTGGAGACTTTGAAATAATCTCAAAAGGTATGCTTATAGGGGTAGACGGTGGAGAGCAAATTATTGCTCAAAAAGATAGTATAATTTTATTTGCAAGAAACAGGGATAAGATTGGTGAGGAAGCTTTTCTACTTGGAGTTGCAATATAAAAGATGACCCGTGTATCAATTACACGGGTCATTTGTTATGCTAAATCGTTCTAACGAACTTTTAGCTTCATAATCACACGATCATCAGAAATACTAAGGATTGTTTCTCCTCCCATGCTTTTAATTAAATTGCACATTCGAGAGTTATCTTTCGTACGCAGCAATACTTGATCACGAAGTTGTTTGGCAAAAATTTGTTTAACCAACTCTTTGCCTAACCCTTCGCCCTGACGATCAGGCGAAACCGCACATTCATCAAGATAAAAGTAAAGACCATCTACTAGACTACTCAACCCAGGGGCGTCAAGATACGAATCAATTTCTGGATTAGAAGAAATATCATAACCCCAAGCGAAACCATATATATTATCAGCATCGCCAGTAGTAACGTAAACCGCCCCCGATTTTTCCATCTGAGATTTAAAGTCAGAGATGATTGTTTCAATTGGCCAAAACTCAACCAATAAAACTTTTTTTGAATTAAGTCTGCAAGAGCTGCAAAACTTATCTTCAAAATTAAGAGGGTAAACTTCTTCACACCGAGGACACTTAAAACCTTCGTTCCAAGGCTCCCCACCGAAAGACTTTTTATAAACAATGGCGATTTTAATTAAATCGTCAGGATTGGGTTGTTGATTGGTGATTGTTTTTGTCATTTGACCTCCGTAAAATTCAAAACTAAAAAACCCCGTCAAAAACGGGGAGGACTGGCCTTATGTAAATTTAACTACATCAAGACAACCCTTTCCGTTTTTGAATAGAGTTAGTGTGATGTAATTTAGAAAGCACTGATTTATACCCTTGTTCTTTTCCGTTTAGCCATTTGGCAACACGCGCAACTGTTGTTGAGCTCAAGCCTGTAGCTTTCACTATTTCAACATATGAAACTTTTTCAGCAAGCATTTCAGCAGCCTTTAACCTGTTTGAAAATTCTTCAATTTCTTTTTCAGTCATTAAATCACGTAAAAAAGCCTGACACTCTTTTGGGTTCTCTAGAGCAAGAAAAGCTGATATTAATTTAGTTTTTTTAGATTCATTCCAATTCATACACATACTTTAGCAAACTAAAGTGAAGCTGTCAAGCAAGAATGTGGATATTTCCGGAATTTCCTATGAATAGGTGGTTCAGCCGCAATTAATATAAAAAACACCTCCCGCGAGGTGTTTTTTAATAAGTGCGCTGAAAAACTATTAAGCTTGTTCTTCTGTAGAAGGAGCTTCTTCAGTCTTTGCTTCTTCAGCAGGAGCATCAACTTTTTCAGCTGCAAGGGAAGCTTCAGCTTTCTTAGGAGCTTCAGTCATTTGCTTGATAGACAAACCTAGACGATGTTCAGCTGGCTCAATTGAGATCACTTTGAACTCATATTCGCTACCAATTTTTACTACATCTTCGGCTTGCTTCACAGTTTCGTGAGAAAGTTCAACCAAATGAGCTAGTCCTTGAATATCTTTATCTAGTTCAACAAATACACCGAAGGGCATAATTTTTGAAACTGTACCTTTTACAATTTGACCAATTTGGAATTTCTTTACTGCTTCTACCCAAGGATCATTTTGTAATTGCTTGATAGACAAAGAAACACGGCCTTTTTCAATAGCGATGATTTTTGCTTTTACGGTATCACCAACTTTGAATAGGTCTTTTGGATTTTCAATGCGTTGCCATGCAAGTTCAGAGATGTGAACCAAACCTTCTAGTTCACCAAACTTCACGAATACACCAAAGTCTACTACACCAGTAATGTTACCAGTAATAACATCGCCGATCTTAAGTTCAGACATTTTGCTTACCATTTCTTCTTCATGTACAGCTTTTTCAGAAACGATAAGTTTTTCTTCGTTCATATCTGCAGTGATAACTTGAACATTGAAGTTTGTACCAACGTAGCTGTTCAAGATAGAAAGAATTTTGTTCTTATCTCCATCTTCAACACGAGGGTAGTGTTCAAGTGAAAGTTGAGATACTGGAAGGAAACCAGTCACATTGTTCAACTCGATCATAAGACCACCTTTGTTTGCAGCCAAAATTTTGGTTGAAACAATATCTTTGCTTTCCATGTATTCGCGGAGTTTGCTCCATACACGTTCTTGACCTGCAACACGAAGGGAAAGTTCAACATTACCTTCACGGTTTTCACTTTCAACAACTGAAGCGGTGATTGTGTCACCAGCTTTAAGCGAGTTTAGAGTAGCTTGGTCATCGTACAGCTCGCGACCGCGAACTACACCAACACCATAACCAGCAAGGTCAATGTAAACTTCATTCTTTGTTACAGAAATGATAGTTCCTTCAACCATGTCACCAGTTTTAAGCACGCGAATCTCTGCGCCGCTTTCAAGCAAATCAGTCATGCTTTGGGCATTTGAATCGCCAGTCACTTTTTGACTAACAACTTCTTGCTCTTCTGTAGCATCAGCTACTACATTTTCTTCTGCCATTTAATTAATCTTTCCTAATATATAAAACAAAAACAATGCCTAGACATTGTATAAAAATCTAAAAACAGTATTTATATATTAATTATTAAACACGCCCGTTACTTGGACCTACTGGGGGTTAAAATTTAGTCTTTGGAGCGACGAGACTCCGAGGGGCGCGTGCGCCAGTAAGTAAGGGAATTATAAAAAAAATAGGGCGATTTGTCAATCACCCAAAGTCCTCTACCTTAACCCTGAATTATCTTTAAACCACAAACTGAGCAATAGGGAGTATTTTGGTCTACTAAACCTATTTCTATTGTTTCTACATGATTGTCATTGCAATCAATTTCCAAATTAGCACTGTTTTCTCCTATTTGGGAATGGTCAAAGTTAGAGTTTTTGGTCCCACAATGGCTGCAATAAAGCGAAAAGCACCCCACCAAATTGCCACAAACGACACAAGGAGAAGATTCTAATAACATCTCAACTATAAGCTTTACAAGCTTGTGACTGTAGTCTAAATTAATATTTTCTTGCATAATTCCCCCATAAAATCTATCATAACCAATAAAATTATAGTCTAAAATTCAGTTGTTTACCACCCCTAAAACTGCTATAATTTACCTATGCAAATCCACTATTTCGGCCTATCTAGCTTCAAGATTGTCACTAAAGACGCTACTGTAATTACTGACCCTTTTGACAAAGAATCCGGCCTCACTCCGCCTCGCGGAGCAGCAGATATCATCATTCTTTCCGAGAAAAACAACAAGCTTTACACCGCCACTTCTGGCTTCTCAGGGGAGCCATTCTTAATGAGCGATCCAGGCGACTACGACCTGAAAGGCGTAACTGTTACCGGAATCCCTTTGAAACAAGACGATGGCAAAGATGGCAAAGGCCGCTATGTCTCAGCAATCTTAATTGAAGCAGAAGATATCCGTATTTTAGACCTCACCCACATTCGTGAGTTCAACATGAAAGAAGACGATCTAGACGACCTTGGTGAAATTGATATTCTAATCTTGCCAGTTGGTGGCAACAGTGTAATGACTGCAAAGGACGCAAGCAAAGTTGCACATGAGATTGAAGCTAAAATTGTGATACCATCCCACTACGCTATTGACGGCCTCAAGCTTCCTTACGAAAAAGCAGATGGCTTCATTAAAGAAATGGGTGGCAAGTCTGAATCAATGGAAAAATTAATTATCAAGAAAAAAGATTTGGATCCAGAGAAAATGCAAATCATTACTCTAGAACCACTTCGTTAAAATAAAAAACAAAGTCATGAAAAAAGTTATTGAAAATATTCGTTCTCGTCCAGTGCACCATCAAAATAGAATTGTCTGGATTAGCGCCGGTGTTGCAGTTGCACTCCTCCTAATTATTTGGATGATTGTCGGTAACGGGCGTAAGACAACTCCCGATGAAAACTTTTTTCAAAACTTTCAACAAGAAGTTCAGAGCGGGAAAAATATTGTTCCTGCTGATCCAGCCAATCAATCTTCAAATTAATCTCTAGAAAACTATGCCGAAAGACGCAAAAGAAGAACTCAGTCAAAATATTGGAGTAATCAACCAACGATTCCTAGAAACAGAAATGCAGGAATCGTATTTGGATTACGCGATGACAGTAATTGTCGGCCGCGCTCTTCCTGATGTACGCGATGGACTAAAACCAGTTCACCGTAGAATCCTCCATGCGATGAATACTCTAGGGCTACGCCACAATGGCAAGACTCGTAAGTCTGCAACGGTTGTCGGTGAAGTTCTAGGTAAGTATCATCCTCATGGCGACACTGCTGTGTACGACTCCATGGTGCACATGGCGCAAGACTTCGCCCTTCGCTACCCACTAATTATTGGGCAGGGGAACTTTGGTTCAATGGATGGTGATGGCGCAGCTGCCATGCGTTACACTGAAGCAAAAATGTCCGCTTTAGCAGAAGCTCTACTTGAAGATATAGATAAAGATACCGTAGATTTCCGCGATAACTACGACGCTACTGAAAAAGAACCTAGCGTGCTTCCTGGCAAACTTCCTAACCTCCTTTTAAACGGGACACTGGGAATTGCAGTAGGAATGGCAACAGATATCCCTCCTCACAACCTCACAGAAGTTTCCAACGCCATTGTTGCTATGATTGAAAATCCAGAAATTTCTATGGATGAACTTTCAGATATTATCACTGGTCCAGACTTTCCTACCGGTGGAATTATTTATGATCGCGCGGCAATTAAAACTGCTTACACAACCGGTAAGGGCGGAATTGTTATGCGTGGCCGTACTGAAATTGAAGAAACTAAAACAGGTGCGCAAAGAATTTTAATTACAGAAATTCCTTACCGAGTTAACAAAGCAACAATGCTGCAACGCATTGCTGATTTAGTCCGCGACAAAAAACTAGAGGGAATAAAAGATGTCCGCGATGAAAGCGACAAAGATGGTTTGCGCGTAGTTATCGATTTAAAGAAAGAAGCGCTTGCAAACAAAATCTTGAACCAACTCTTTTCTTACACACAACTTCAAGAAACTTTTCATATGAACACTTTGGCTTTGGAAGAAGGAATCCAGCCACAAGTGATGAACCTTAAAACTATTCTTGAAAATTATTTAAAGCATCGTCAAATTGTTGTTCGACGCCGTACAGCTTTTGAACTTCAAAAAGCAAAAGACCGTGCGCACATTTTAGAAGGTTTGAAAACTGCGCTTGATCATATTGATGAAGTAATCAAAATTATCCGCGCAAGTGCCGACCGCTATGAAGCGCAAAAGAAATTGATTGCTAAGTTTAAACTTTCTGAAATTCAGACCAACGCAATTTTAGACATGCGTCTTCAAACTTTGGCTGGACTTGAACGAAAGAAAATTGAAGATGAACTAGCAGAAAAACTAAAACTTATTGCTGAACTAGAAGGAATCTTAAGTTCTGTAAAGAAGATTTTAGGAATTATCAAAACAGAGGTAATTGAACTTCGTGAAAAGTTTGGAGATGAACGCCGTACCCAAATTGTGCCACAAGGCATTGGCCAATTTAACGCTGAAGATTTAATTCCTGAAAACAATGTAATCATCTCCATCACTAAATCTGGCTACATTAAGCGCCAATCTCCAGACACTTACCGTTCACAAGCTCGTGGTGGTAAAGGAGTTATTGGTCAAAGCCTAAAAGATGAGGACATTATTGACTCCGTGTTGTCTGCAACAACTCACGACGACATCATGTTCTTTACAAACAAAGGCCGTGTGTTCGTAACTAAAGTTTACGAAATCCCAGAAAGCTCACGCACCAGCAAAGGACAAGCCCTTGTAAACTTCCTCCAACTCGGTAGCAACGAATTTGCCACAGCCGTTCTTGCTATATCAAAAAAGAGTGGCGCAAAATTCCTTGTCATGGCTACTCGCAATGGACTTATTAAAAAAGTTTCCATAGACGAATTTGCCAAAGTTCGTAAGTCCGGCATGATTGCCATCGGCCTAAAAGGTGATGATGAACTTCGTTGGGTTAACGCGAGCTCAGGTAGTGACGAAATGATGCTCTCCACAGAAGATGGTCAAGCAATTCGCTTTAAAGAATCAGATGTTCGTGCGATGGGTCGAGCAGCCGCAGGCGTGGGTGGTATCCGTTTAAAGAAAGATGATCATGTTATTTCTATGGACATCATAACAAAAGACATGGAAGGACAAGGTCGTGAAGTACTAGTTGTTACCGAACATGGTCTTGGTAAAAAAACTCCGGTAAAAGATTACAAGGTTCAAAAGCGTGGTGGAAGCGGAATTAAAACCGTGAAGATTACACCGAAGACTGGAAAAATTGTTTCCATGAGTATCCTTACTCCAGAAGATGCCGACACAAAAGACTTATTAATCATTTCAAAGCAAGGGCAAACAATTAAAACTCCGATTAAAACAATCTCTACACTAGGCCGCGCCACTCAAGGTGTGAAAGTGATGAGCCTAACTGGAGACGACACCGTTGCCAGCGCAACTGTGGTGTAAGCTCCATATATAAAAAATAATTAAAGCTGTGTTGATTCCATCAACACAGCTTTTTTAACTTAAAACTTCCCTTGACAGTTATTGCTTTTTGTAGTATAGTGATGTGTTCTAATGCAAAAGGGGAGGAAACAAAGGTGCGTAAAGTAACAATGGAGAAGCTGCAAATTGAGCTCAATCGTGATGAGCAAGTTCAAGAACTGCTGACCAAGATGCGATTAAGAGCTAGGATTAAAGATGACGAAAAGCTCGAAGTAAGGTTGGTCGTACGGAAAATTAATCCAACGAACCGACGCGACTGCGACATTATTTATGAGGTGATTCCGCAGGAATTTTGGAACAGAATTTTGTCTCTAGATTGCTGGAGCGAAAATCAAAAAATATTCCTTACGAATTTCCAAGAAAGCCAATTGTTCGGAGAGCGATGGATATCAATACCTAATTCCTTAATCGGTGTTAATAACCCCACGAACAATTATCTCATCGTCCATACCATAAAGGGAAGTGTAAAAAGAAGTCTAAAAAAGACTGGCTTACCTTGCACTATAGTTTGGAAAAATGAGAAAATGGGGATTTTCTTAACGAAACCGAAAGACTAGTTGAACTAATCTCAGAGTTTAACCTACAGGACCGTCTTTACAAAGACGGTTCTTTTTTATTGCCCCAAAAACGATTGTTATCTATAATACCTAAGTAATCTTTCAATATGCGCGTGTAGCTCAGTTGGTTAGAGCGCAAAGCTTATACCTTTGTGGTCCATGGTTCGAATCCATGCACGCGCACCAGCAAGCCCATTTGGGCTTTAAATTTAAACAAAATTCATATGGACCAAGAAAATAGACAAGAATTATTTGAAGACAAGTTCGAGCGCAAACTGGGCTTAAGCTATGAGGAATGGGCTGAAACTGCTCCGGCAACAGAGAGTGAAGCTTTTGCTAGATGCCAACAGATTGATGATGAACTAAAAGAAAGTTATGACGAATGGTTTGATGCTGAAGGCGACAGACGAGAAGAACTGCAAGAGTACCGCGAAAGATTAAAACTTGATTACGATATCATTGAAGAGCTTTTTGGATTAGAACTAAAAGATCGCTAAAGCAAAATTTAAATATATTTTATGTTATATATTGTTCCAACACCACTTGGTAACCTTGGAGACATTACCGAGCGAAGTAAACTTGCTCTGGAGAACTGCGATTTTATCATTGCCGAAAATCCAGCGACAACTCACAAACTTCTACAACTTTTGAAATTACCAAAAAAGCCGGTGGTACAATTTGCAGATCACAACGAACGTCTTGTTTTGAAAAAATATTTAGATCGTTTGCAAAATGAAACTGCATGTCTAGTGAGCGATGCAGGCACTCCAGCAATTTCCGATCCAGGATTTCGTTTGGTACGCGCAGCTCGCGAAGTTAATTTAGAAGTTGTTGCACTTCCTGGAGCTAACGCTGCGACTACCGCTCTTTCTGCATCAGGACTTCCCACTGACAGATATATTTTTGTAGGATTTTTTCCAAAGACAGAGCATAAGGTCTGCGAACTAGTAAAAATGGCGGAGACAACCCAAAGTACTTTGATAGCTTACGAGTCTCCCCAAAGAATTACAAAGACATTAGAATATATAGGCAAGAGCTTTCCGGAAGTAAATTGTGTCGTAGCTCGAGAGCTTACTAAAATGCATGAGGAATATTTACGGGGTACTCCTAGCGAAATCCTTGCTAATTTGAAACCACGCTCTGCCCTAAAAGGGGAGATCACTTTTCTCCTATCATTCAAGTAATTTATAGAACAAAATGTCAGGACATTCTAAATGGTCAACAATTAAACGAGCCAAAGGTGCTGCCGATGCCAAAAAAGGAGCTATTTTTGGTAAACTTTCTAAAAAAATCTCTGTAGCTGCCAAAGAGGGTAACAATGGCGACCCCACTCTAAACTTTAGGCTTCGTGTGGAAATTGATAAGGCTCGCGCGCTATCTATGCCGAACGACAACATAGAACGCGCTATTAAGAAGGGATTAGGGAAAGATGGCTCTGCTGCCCTTGAAGAAGTGATTTACGAAGGATATGGCCCAGGAGGAGCTGCTTTTCTGATTGAGGCTATTACTGACAATAAAAACCGTACTGTGCAAAAAGTCAAAACCATCTTTATGAAGAACAATGGCAACCTTGGATCACAGGGCAGCGTGGCATGGCAATTTAAGAAAAACGAGGCAGGAGAACTTGAGAGTAACACCCCACTAGATTTAACCGATGAGGACCTAGAAAAAGCTCACAAACTATTTGAAGCCCTAGAAGACGATGAAGATGTCACAGCCGTCTATACAAACATTAATTAGTTTTTTACTATTATTTAATTGCAAGTAAAACAAAATGATATATTTGGGAATTGACCCAGGAACAGCCACAACTGGTTTTGGCATAATAAGAAAATCAAATACTAAAAATCTGGAATATGAAATTCTAGAGTTTGGTGTAATTGAAACTCCTAAAACTAAGAGTGATGCGGAAAGACTGCAAATCATTTTTGAAGATCTCTCGGCAATTATTAAAAAACATAAACCAAACTTCCTCGGAATTGAAAAATTATTTTTTACTTCTAATCAAACAACTGTAATGACCGTTTCTCAAGCTAGGGGAGTGGCACTACTAGCAGGGAGTCAGGCCAATCTTTCGGTCCTAGAGTTCACACCCTTACAAGTAAAAAATACTTTGTGTGGGTACGGTAAAGCCGACAAAAAACAAGTTCAGAAAATGGTCCAGCAAACATTCAAGTTAAAAACTTTACCAAGACCAGATGATGCCGCCGACGCCCTAGCCATTGCCCTATGTGCTGCAGTCTGGAAAAAATAGTCAGTGTAAATTTTCTCCAAATTTGCCCTTTACAAATATTTTTCATAATGGTATAGTGTTGATAACAGTTCAGCAAATTTTGGACTGGTATTTTATTCACTAATGTCTACACTTGTGTAGATGAGGAGAACACTATGTTCTTTAACGACGAAGAAGAAACAGCTGAAGGTTCTGAAGCTGAAACAACTGAAGTTCCTACTGAAGGTGCTGAAGAAGTTCACACAGAAGAAGCTCCTGTAGCTGACGAAGCTCAAGCTGAAATGTAATTTAAAACCCTCATTGATTGAGGGTTTTAAATTGGGTAATTTTTCTAAACTATTTTATTTTAATAAAGCGGCGTTTCCCAACTTGTATTATCAAGTTGTTTTTTATACCTATTTTTAGCGGTTTATTGGCTTCTTGTAAGCTAATCACCTTTTGATTAACCTTCACCCCGCCTTGTTCAAGCAAGCGCCTTGCCTCACTTTTACTTGCTACTAATTTAGTTTGAGTGAGAATATCTACCACAAGATATTCACCAGACTTTAATTTAATTTCGGGAATGTTAGTAGGTAATTCTTTTTTGCTAAACTGTGAGATGAAACTTTCTTGGGCAGTCCTTGCTTTGTGCGAGTCGTAGTATTGTTCAACAATAGTATGCGCGAGAATTAATTTGCGATCTCTTGGATTACTATAACTTTTTTTGATTACTTCAATCTGTGCTTCAGGAATATTGGTGGTTAACAAAAAATACTTATCCATTAACGAGTCGGGGATACTCATTGCTTTCCCAAACATAATTTCTGGCGCATCAGTTAAATTGATTGTGTTACCCCAAGAGGAAGACATCTTTCTACCATCTGTTCCCTCAATCAAAGTGGTCATCAAAACATCTTGTGGTTCAAAGCCAGAATTTTCTTGGATGGTTCGACCAGCAAGTAAATTAAATCGTTGATCAGTTCCACCAAGTTCAACATCTGCTTTAACTGCTACACTGTCGTACCCCTGCATGATAGGGTAGAGAAGCTCGCGAAGAGAAACACGCTTACCCGCTTTTAATCTTTTTGCAATGTTATCACGCGCTGAGAATTCATGCATACCAAAAAGATTCGCTAGTTTCCCGATTTCTGCAAAACCTAATTTTTTTAACCATGTTGAGTTATAATGAAATTCTGTTTTATCTTTATCTAAAATTTTAAAGGCTTGCTCAAGATAGTTTGTAACATTTTTTTCAATCTCTCGTTCTGTTAACATTGGGCGCTCGGCGTCTTTATCTGAAGTATCTCCAATTTGACCCGTAAAATCGCCGACAATGAATACGGCTTTATGACCAAGATCCTGGAAAGCTCTCAGCTTCCATAGTACCACCGCTCTACCAATGTGGATATTTGGGCTAGTTGGGTCAATCCCTAACTTCACGCGTAGTTTTTTACGACTGCGAAGCTGTTTCTCTAAGTGCTTAGCATGGATAATTTCTTCTACCCCGCGATGCAAAATACTTTGGATTCTTTCTTCTTTAGTTTGTTTGGCCATAATTTTAGTTTTAAATTTAAGTTACTGATGCCAGTATCTATCGTATTATTATAGTAAGAGTATAACATATTTCCATATTTAGCCGGAAATCAGTATAATAAAGAAAGACCGTAACAAACAAATTATGAAAATTTACAACTATCAAACAAAGCAAACCAGTTCTGAAAATAATACAAAAAAGAGCTGGATCAAAGGATTGAAGAACCAAAAACTGTCTTCAGAAAAATTTAGCCTGAAGAACTGGAAAGCTTGGGTGAAAGGACTTAATTGGACATTAATTGCCACTTGGGGTTTTCGAGTTGGCGCAGCTGGGGTGTTGTTCGTGGCTTTTCTATTTATCTATTACAGCCAAGCACTACCAGATCCGAATCGATTACTAGGGCGTGATGTTCCAGAAAGTACAAAAATCTATGCCCGCGACAATACTCTACTTTACGAAGTACATGGTGAGTTTAAACGAACGCTGGTAAATCTTGATCAGATCAATCCTAACTTAAAAAATGCGACGCTTGTTGCTGAAGATAGAAATTTTTATAATCACGCTGGAATTTCAATTTCAGGACTTGCTCGTTCTATAGTAGTAGACATCCTTGCTGGAAAAAAGAAACAAGGAGGGAGTACCATCACGCAACAGTTTGTTAAGAACGCGATGCTGACTAATGAAAAATCATACTTAAGAAAAGTAAAAGAAATTATTCTTTCTATTGAACTAGAAGCGCGATTTAGTAAAGATGAAATTTTTAAGATGTACTTAAATGAAATTCCTTACGGTCGTAATGCCTACGGAGTGCAGGCGGCAAGTGAAACCTATTTCAACAAAAACGCTTCTGACTTAACAATTGCTGAAAGTGCTTACTTAGCATCTCTTCCCCAAGCGCCAAGTTACTACAACCCAAGCGGACCAAATTTTGATGCGCTTGTAGGTAGACAACAATATATTTTAAGCCAAATGAAAGAGTTGAAATACATTTCTGAAGAAGAATACCAAAAAGCTATGGATGAAGAGGTGGCTTTTGAAAAAATTACTAACTCAATTAAAGCAGCTCATTTTGTTCTATATGTTCAGGATTACTTAGCTGAAAAGTATGGTGAAAAAACTTTAGAAGAAGGTGGTTTAAAAGTTTATACAACTCTTGATCCTAAGCTTCAAGAAATTGCAGAAAAAGCTGTGGCAGATGGTGCAAAGAAAAATGAAGCCAATGGCGGTTTTAATGCTTCACTTGTCGCGATGGATCCAAAGAATGGCCAAGTCTTAGCAATGGTTGGTAGCAAAGATTACTTTGGAGAGAATTATCCAAAAGATTGTAATCCAAAAACTTGTTTATTTAGCCCAAATGTAAATATTGCAACGACACTACAACAACCTGGTAGTAGTTTCAAACCATATGCTTATGTAACAGCTTTTGGGAAAGATTTTAAATATGCTCCAGCAAGTATGCTGGTAGATGTGAAAACAGATTTTGGAAATGGTTATTCACCAAACAACTTTAACCTTGCCTCAAACGGACCAGTCTCAATGCGAAAAGCGTTGGCTGGATCTCTGAACGTACCAGCAGTAAAAACAATTGCACTTGTTGGTCCAGAAAAAGTAGTTGAGACTGCAAGAAAACTTGGCATCAATGCAAAGTTTAATGATTGCGGTTTAGCTCTCGTGCTTGGTGGTTGTGATATTACTTTACTTGACCATACTACAGCCTACGCTGCCCTCGCTAACAAAGGCAAGAAAAATGAACGAACTGCAATTTTAAAAGTGGAAAGCCAGGACGGAACAATACTAGAAGAATATAAAGAACAAAGCGAACAAGTTCTAGATGAACAAGCTGTATATCTTTTGACTAATATCATGTCTGACAACAATGCACGCTCTTATGTGTTTGGGGGATCTTCTCCACTTCAACTTGGAAGCCGCCCTGTAGCAGCGAAAACTGGCACCACACAAGACTTTAAAGATGGTTGGACCATGGGTTTCACCCCAAGTCTAACAGCTGGGGTTTGGGTAGGAAATAACAACAACGCCCCAATGAAAAAAGATGCGGTTATTATGGCCGGGCCAATTTGGAATCAATTTATGAAAGAAGCTCTGGCAGGAACACCGATTGAAGAGTTCCAAAAACCAGAAGGAATTAAAACAGTTACAGTAGATGCGCTATCTGGAAAATTACCAACTCAGTACACCGAAGAAACTCGTTCTGAGGTATTCGCAGAGTGGTCTGTTCCAACCACTTATGATGACATCCATATTCCTGTACAAATTGATTCACTAACTGGGCAACCAGCAACTGATTTAACTCCACCGGATCAAATCATTACTGAAGTATATAAAGTACTTCACAGTGAGAGACCAAAAGTTCCTGCTTGGGAAAACCCAGTAATTGCCTGGGCACTTGCCAATGGCTATAAATATCCACCAGGAAGTGGAATTGAAAATCCCCAAGAGAGTGGTAAAGTAAATATTCTTAGTCCAACTGACGGTGCGATAATTACCAAAACTCCACTAGTAGTGAGTATAGGTGCTCAAGGAGAAAATATTGTGCGTATAGATGTTTCTATAGATGGAAGTTTTGTTGAGAGTGTTCAGTCTACTCCTTACAAAGTCAGTATCAGTAAAAAATATTCCGACGGAGAACACACAGTTACTGCAAAAATTATTTACAGTGATGGGACATCGGCCACCGACAGCGTGAATGTAATCTACGCTTTGAACGGAAGCTTGAACCTCTCAGTATCAGGAGGAGGGAATGACTTTCCTTTAGAACTAACAGCTGAGAGTGCGGCACAATACAAATCTGTGGTGTTCTACTACCAACAAAGTGGAAATAACACTCAAATTGGCACTGGTTCAATGAGTAACTCAAATGGTAAATACCAATACACTTTTATTTGGGGAAGCCCACCTCCTTCAGGGAGCTATACGATCTACGCAAAATCTAACAATGGGGTAGTGAGTGATAAAGTAACAATCACTGTTCCCTAATAGCTACAAAAAACACTAGTCTAATCTGACTAGTGTTTTTTTATTTTTACAAAGTAAGTTTGATATATCGGCGGGGTTCATCACCAACACTAGCTGTTGTAATGTGTGGGAATTGTTCTTGAATATACATATGAACAAATTTTCGCTCTGGCTTTGGCATATCTGGCAAGTCTATAGGTTGACCCGTGCGTTTCATCTCTAGAACACTATCTTTCACTAACTGTTTAATCTGATACTGCCGATTGCGTTTATAGTCATCTACATCGATTGAAAAGAAAATGCGATTATCAGTTTCGGATTTAGTTTGAGACAAATTTCGGGAAACAATTGAATGTACTAAATGTTCTAAAGCGTAGAGTGTTGCACCTTGTCTACCTATTAACATTTTTGCATCACGACTGCGGATATTAAATACTAAACCTGAAGCGAGACTATCTTCATATTCAATCCGAGCGGAAATATCCATACTCTCTAAAAGAGCTTGGATTGTCTTTTGAATATATTCTATTGATTGATAGTCTGCCATGAGATTAAATTTAATTATTTAATTTCTACTTTGTGAGTACGGTTAATGTAGTACTGTTGGAGAACAGCAAATAAGGTGGTTACAATCCAGTAAAGAGGTAGCCCGGCAGGAAGTCTCCAAGCGATAAATACTGATACAAGTGGCAAGATATAAAGCATTTGAATGTTCAAAGCTTTTGCAGTTGCATCGTTAGCACCAGTGCCTTGCCATTTTGTTACCATCCAAGATTGCCAGAACTGCACCAACCCAGCAATAACTGCAAAAATAATATTTGGATTTGCTAAATCAATAAGTCCAAGGAACTTTGGATTTAACATTCCAGGGTTAGAAATGAAAGCATACAAACCATCTAAATTTCCTTTTAAAGCCTTAGCAAAAACTTGGTATAAAGCAATTAGAATTGGGAGTTGAATTAATAACGGTAGACAAGAAGAGAATGGGCTAACATTATGTTCTTTATACAGAGCCATCATAGCTTTAGCTTGTTCTTGTTGGTCTTCTTTATGGGTTTCTCTAAGTTCTTTGATCTTTGGTTGAAGAGCGCTCATTGATTTTTGGCTCTTCAAAGATTTATGCATAAAAGGAGCAAGAATTAAACGAATCACAATTGTGACCAGAATAATTACAATTCCAATATCATGTCCTGGGACTGTGTTGTATAGCCAAACCAAAAGGTTTAAAATTGGTTCGTAAATAATAGTGTTATATAGTTCAATCATATGTTTTGTTTAGTTCTTTTATTATAGTTTAGGAACCGGATCTACGCCAGGCTTAGAAAAAGGGTTACATTTTATTATTCTTTTACCCCCAAGAAATATTCCTTTTATGTTACCGTGCGTTTGAATTGCTTCGACAGCATATTGGCTACAAGTTGGGTGAAATCTACAATAACCATTTGGCCATCTAGCTCTAAACCAACCATGATCCGGGGATAGTGTTTTTTGATATAGCTTAATTATATTAATTAATAATTTTTGCATTCTTTAAACTAAAGTTAATTTGTTCTCTTAGTTGTTTACTATCAATCTTTAAAACGCTAGGTTTGATTATGAAAGCGTAATTGCCATTTTTTAAGGAAGTGATTTGCTTACGCAGTTCATCACGAACAATTCGTTTAATTTTATTTCTAATCACAGCTTTTTTTGAAACCTTTACTGAAACGATTACTGTAATCAAAGTAGTTTCGGGATTGGCACTAAATTTAATCACAAAATATGGATTAAAAAAACTCCGCCCTCGGGCTGTTGTTTGTTTAACGTCAGCTGACCTAGAGAGGCGGTGTTTTTGAGAAAGCATATATTTCCTGTTGGTTTATATTAAAAAACTATACTGTGAGGCTTTTTCGCCCTTTAAGTCTACGACGGGCTAATACTGCTCTACCAGTTCGAGTTTGCATTCTAGCCATAAACCCGTGGACTCGCTTACGCTTTTTTACTTTCGGTTGGTAAGTTCTTTTCATTGGGTAATTATAAAGAATTCAAAAAAAATAGTCAATGATTATCCGCTTTTCCACAGGGTTATAAAGTAGAGGATGATGTATATTATAAGGATTTAGCTATTAAGCACAGGTTATCAACAAGTTATGAACAGAGTTAAATAAATTTGGCTTATTTATGAGGGAAAAATACCCATTTTACATGTTGATAACTTCTAAGTTAGAATGAATTATTATGACAAACCAACAACTATGGCAAGCAATTATAGGTGATTTAGAGGTTTCATTAAGTAAAATGACCTTTGGTACTTGGTTTAAAAACACTGGAATTATTGAGAAAAACGACGATTATATTGTAGTTGGGGTACCAAGTAACTTCACAAGAGACTGGATTTCTAGTAAATACCACACAAACCTCCTAAAAGCGTTAAAATCCATCGCCCCTGAGGTAAAAGTTATTAAATACTATGTTGGGCACTTCAAAAATGCGGACTCAACCAGCCAAACAAAAGCGGATTCAGATAAAAAATCAGATATTAACGCAATCCCAGAAGAAGAAAATCTAAAAGTAAAGGATAATAATCAAAAAACTTCGCCAAATAGCAGTAACTTAAATAATCAATATACTTTTGATACTTTTGTAGTCGGTCAAAATAACGAACTGGCTTATGCAGCAAGTACCGCAGTTTCAAAAAATCCAGGCACTCAATACAACCCTTTGTTTATTTACGGTGGTGTTGGTCTTGGTAAAACTCATTTAATGCACGCAATTGGTAACCGTTATTTATCTTCTAATCCAAACCTTAAAGTTCTTTATGTCACTAGTGAGAAGTTTACTAACGACTATGTGGCTGCCTTAGGACAAAAGAGGATGGAAGGGTTTAAAAATCTTTACCGAAATGTAGATATGCTACTTGTAGACGATGTACAATTTATTGCTGGTAAAGAACAAACTCAAGAAGTATTTTTCCACACTTTTAATGAATTAAGAGATAAAGGAAAACAAATAATTTTAACTGCTGATAGACTTCCTAAAGATATTCCAGCTATTGAGCAACGATTAGTATCTAGATTTGAGTGGGGAATGGTGGTGGATATTAGTGCCCCAACTCTTGAAACTAGAATTGCAATCTTACAAACTAAAATGGGAAAACGAAATATTCAGTTTTCAAAAGAGGTTACTGAGTTTATTGCGGAAAATGTTGTAAATAATATTAGAGAATTAGAAGGCGCTTTAAATAAGTTAATTATTTATCAACAAATTGAAAATAACCCATTAACTTTGGATCAAGCGAAAGTTATCCTAGCTAATATTGTTAAATCTAAGAAAAAAGCAGTTACATTTACTAAGATTGCGGAGAGTGTAGCAAATTTCTATGGGATTACAGTAGAAGATTTATTAAAACAATCCCGTCGAAAAGAGTATGTTAAACCTAGACAAGCCGCTATGTATATTGCTAGGAAAGAATTGAATAGCTCATTCCCGGCAATTGGTGACTTCTTTGGGGGAAGGGACCATACTACAGTAATGCATGGTGTTGAAAAAATAGAAACAGCGGTGTCTAGCGGAGATAATATTAAACAGGAAATAGATTTAATTCTTGAAAAAATCTATGGATAAGTAAGTAGTTAAGTTGTGTATATCGGTATGGATAAAAATATTTAACTCTGGATAAGTAGATAGTTTTACACAGGTAAATAATTTATAAATAGTTTATCCAGAGTTTATAAAAACTTTATCCAATCTTTATCACTCATAATTAGTACGTTAGTCCACACCGTAATTTGATACAATTTAACTAAAATATTACTAGTTTCACCTAAATAAATAAGTTATCCGCTTTTCCACCCCCTTTATTATTATGTATTTCTAAATTTTAAATAAATAAATACCAATACTAATGAAAATTATTTGTACACAAGAAAATTTAAAGAATGGATTAGCTCAAGTATCTAGAGTAGTCGGTTCTAGTCAAACACTTCCTGTTTTAAACAATGTTTTACTTAACACCGAGAATGGTCAGTTAAAGATATCAGCAACGAATTTAGAAATGGGAATTAGTACAGTCATTCGTTGTAAGATTGAAGTTGAAGGCGGTGTTTGTCTAACAGCAAAAGTTCTTCTTGATTTAGTTAATAATCTCCCAAACGAAAACATTACAATTGAAGTAGGTGAAGTTGAAACTAAAGTTTCTACAACAAGATACCAAACTAAAATCAAACACATACCAGTTGAGGAATTTCCGATTATCCCAGTAATTGAAGATTCTCAAAGTATCTCTATCCCTTCAAATATCTTAAAGAGTACAATCGATTCAGTAGTTTTTTCAGCAAGTACTAGTGAAACCCAACCTGAACTTTCTGGGGTTTTATTTAAATTTGATTCTGGAAAGTTAACAGTTACAGCGACAGATAGATATCGATTATCTGAGTATATTTTAAATATTAACTCTGATTTTAATAAGTCTGTAATTATTCCTCATCGCAGTATTTTAGAACTATCCCGATTACTGTTAAATTCTACTGAATCAACACAATTAGATATTAGTGAAACTCAAATAGCGGTTTCTGTTAATGATACATACCTAGTCACTAGATTAATTGATGGACAATATCCTGAGTATTCTCAAATTATTCCTACTGAAAAAGGAACTGTAATTACATTACAACATAAAGATTTACTTTCAGCATTAAAGACAAGTGGAATTTTTTCTAAGGGTGTAGGGAGTATCAATTTAAATTTTGATGTTGAAAAACAGATTCTCCAAACTAAATCCTCATCTCAAGGGGTGGGGGAAAGTATTATTGATATTCCTTGTACAATTACTGGTATATCTGGATCAGTTATAATGAATTACAGATATATTTTAGATCTTTTATTAAACACCGAATCAGAGCAAATTAATATGCATGTAATTGATGATACGAATCCAGTTGTATTCAGGCCAGAAGATAATAAAAATTACCTATACTTAATAATGCCAATTCGGCTATAATCAATTTATGAAAATTACAAACTTACAAATTAAGAATATCCGCAATTATCCTAGTCTGGATTTAGCTATTACTAGTGATATGGTGGTTCTTTCAGGACCAAATGCTGTAGGAAAAACTAATTTACTTGAATCAGTTTATTTTAGTTCATTATTTAAATCTTTCCGTGATGATGCAGAATTTATTTTTTTACAAGGAACCACTAATGCTGAAATTAAAGTAGATTTAGAAAGTAATGAATCCGAACACACCCTAGAGGTATTTCTGGAAAAAAGAGATCGGATTTATGCTAACTTTAAGATTGATGGAGTTAAGAAGAAACGTAAAGAGGCACAAGGATATTTAAAAGTTGTAATTTTCGAACCAACAGATGTAGATCTATTTACACATCAACCAGAAGCCCGTCGCAAATATTTAAATATGGTACTTTCGCAAAAAAGTATTGAGTACCTAGATAATTTAGCCCAATATAAAAAAATACTAACTCAAAAAAATAGATTACTGGCAGATGTTCGCGCTGGCAAATCTTCTTCAGAGGCACTACCTTCGTGGAATGAACAATTGGTAGAAATTGGCTCTCAAATTATTTTTGAAAGAAAGCATTTCATTAATTATTTAAACCAAAATATATCTGAGGTGTATGCAGGAATTTCACAATTCCACAGGACAATCGAAGTAATTTATGAAACTATCCCTGGTGATACCTTAGAAGAGATAAAAGCTGAGTTTGCAGCAGCTTTAGAGAAGCTAGGTAGCCGTGAGATTGGCGCTGGGACATCTCTAATTGGTCCACACCGCGATGATTTTGACTTACAGAGCGAAGGGTTGTACTTAGTCTCTTTTTCCTCCAGAGGCGAGCAGAGAAGCCAGGTCTTAGCTCTAAAAATTCTGGAACTTGAATACTTAACAAAAGAGGGAAATACACCAATTCTACTACTTGATGATGTCCTCTCAGAACTAGATGATACTCGTAGAACTTTCTTATTAAAATACCTTCAAGGTAAATTTCAAACCTTTATTACTACAACCCATCCATTAGAAATGGTGGGGCAACATGTAACATTAAGCCCAAGCGCTCAACAAGAAGAAGCTTAAAAATATTTAAAAAATAAAAAATGTTATCTATGAACGTTTCGGAGTCGAAGCCTGAACGGCTGAAGGCGACGCTTCAGTGAATAGATAACATTTTTTATTGTTTACAAATACTTATTTAGTTTTTTATTTTCTTTTAGTTTGGCGGTAATCTTTTTTAGTTCAGTACTGTTCTCTTTGTCGGCGACGAGGATGGCATCGTCTGTAACTACTATTACTAAATTATTAGCGTTTAAAGTTGTCACTAATTGTTTTGAAGAATAGTTATAGACTAAAGTGTTTTTACTTTCAACATCTAAATGGAGACCTTGCGAAACATTTTGGTCTTTTTTAGTTTGGATATCTTTAATAACTTTCCAACTTCCAACATCAATCCAATCAAAATTTGCTTCTATAGTTACGATTCCAGAAGTAATTTTTTCTAATAAACCTTGTTCAACTTCTACTTTTGGACACTTTGGATACCACTTATTAATTTCTTTCTGTTGATTTTTAGTTCCAAGACTTGGTTTTATCTTCATGAGAATTTCGTAAACTTCAGGAAGATGTTTTTTATAGAGTTTTAGTAAGGTTTCAGTTTTCCAAATAAAGTAACCACTATTCCAAAGATAGTCGCCAGATTTTAAAAACTTTTCAGCAAGTTTTAGGTTTGGTTTTTCTACAAACTTTGAAACTTTTGAAAGCGGAAGTTTATATGGATTAGGAATATTTATACCACGCTTAATGTACCCAAAGCCGGTGTGGGGGAAAGTTGGTTTTACCCCGATAGTGACCGTGCTTTCAGGATTTTCATTTAGATATTTATCGGCTTGTGCAAGTAACTTTTTGAAGTAACCAGGCTTTTCTTTAATATTATGATCACTCCACATGGTCATGAAAGTAGACTTCGGATTTTGATGGTGCATTATTAAAGCTGCGAGACCAATTGCAGGACCGCGGTCTCGGAGTGCTGGTTCTAGAGAATAGTGCGAATTAGGAATTTCTGGGACTTGTTTCTGGATTGAATTTTTATACTCACTTAAAGTTGCAATATAAATTTGATTCTTTTTTGCCCAACCTGAACATCTCTCGTAAGTATTTTCTAAGAGGGTTTTATTATCAACTAATTTTAAGAGTTGTTTTGGTTTTGCTTTTCGACTAGCTGGCCAAAGACGGGTACCAGACCCGCCTGCAAAAATTAATATATTCATAATATTTGAGAAATAAAGTGATGAAACAAACTATGGTTTTGGTCTTTCTCTGTCACCATGTTGTTCATAGAGCTTTAAAATAATAGAAGTGATTTCTTCTGGATTAGCAATGTTATGAAATTCAAATCGTTCGGTTGCGCCGGCAGTTTGCACAAACACAGTCCCGTAGTTAAACAAATTTCCTAATAACCCTTTTTTCTGACTAGTTACATCTTCAATAGTTTCAATGTTTAATTCAGACACTTCTCTAAACAATAAACCAGTTTGATCTATGTCAACAATTCTTTCAACACTAACAACATGAAAATTTAGATAATAAAGAATATAAATAATAAACAGAGCTACTAATAAACCTAAATAGTAAACACTTTTTAATGTAGCGAAGATTGCTTCTGCGGTGATACTTCGTTCTAAAACAGAGCCTCCAATAATTAGAGTTTCAAATACCCAAGGTAAAAAAGAAAGGATAATCACTGCAAAAATTTTAATAGCAAGTCGAAACCAATGTTCTCTAACTGCAATAACAATTTTTTCGTTTGGTTGCTGACTAGGAAACAGTTTTTCAAAAGGAACCGTCTCGTAGTCTTTAGAATTATTGATCATATTAAAATATACTCTGAAGAGTTAAATAAGCAGATAGTACTCCTAAGAAAAATAATCCACCAAAACCCAGACTCATTAAAACAGTAATACTTTTTGTTCTTCCATATCGGATAAACACAAAAGCACCAAGAATTGAAATAATTGTAAAAAAACCTATTATAACAAAGAAAGTTATTGTGGTGATTGTTTTTATTATATCTATATCCATAAGCTTATATTAGTGGAATTTTGTACCCTAAATGTTCGTAGGCCTGCTCTGTAACTTGTCTACCTTTTGGGGTTCTTGTTAGAAAACCTGAGCGGATTAAGAATGGTTCGTGTACATCGGCGATAGTATCTTCTTCCTCACCAGTTGATGCCGCAATTGTATTAAGTCCCACAGGACCACCTTTGAAAGTCTCAATAATTACACTTAGAATTTTACGATCATGCTTGTCTAAGCCAAATTCATCTATTTCAAGTAATTTTAAGGCCTCGTTAGCATCTTCAGTATTTATTGTATCATGGCCAGAAACCTGAGCGAAGTCGCGCACTCTTTTTAATAGTCTATTTGCGATTCTAGGAGTAAACCTACTTCGCTTAGCAACGATACTAGCAGCGTTTTTATCTAAATCAGCCTTTAAAATTTTTGCTGACCTTAGAACAATTTTTTCTAAATCACTATGGTCATAGTAGTCTAGATGATAGATCATTCCAAATCGATCGCGTAGCGGAGCGGAAATCATTCCAATTCTAGTAGTCGCTCCAATGAGTGTGAATTTCGGAAGTTCCATGCGGACACTTCTTGCCCCAGGACCTTTACCAACCATAATATCTAATGCACCATCTTCTAAAGCTGGGTAGAGGACTTCCTCTGCAACTTTATTGAGTCGGTGAATTTCATCTATGAATAGAAAATCACCATCTTTTAAATTTGTTAACAGAGATGCAACATCACCAGCTCGTTCAATGGCAGGTCCTGAAGTAGTTTTAATTCCTGCGCCAAGTTCGCGAGCGATAATGTTCGCTAAAGTAGTTTTACCTAAACCCGGTGGGCCGTATAAAAGGAGATGCTCAAGGTTTTCTTTACGGAGTGCGGCAGCTTGAATAACAATATCTAAGTTAGACTTCAAAGCTTCTTGGCCAATGAAATCTTTTAAAGTTTGAGGACGAAGAGTATTTTCTAATCCTTGTTCTTCTGGGAGAGTACTTGCCTCCAAGATTATTTCTGAGTCGCTAGATGTAATCATAATTATTCTTCAATTGGTGGAGCTAAGACAGGAATGAAATCTATATTTTCTGAACTTGGTTTTGGAAATTCTTCTTGTTTATGGAATTTTGCAGGGGATTGGTAAACAGAGTTAAACACATCATTTTTTGGTTCTTCTCCAACACGAGTTACTGTGCGTTTCCAAGTGGCTTTCATAGAGCCGTCACTTTTCTTGTCATAGGCGTACGGCGTTCCTAGTTCTACTTTTCGGTTGTCGTAGGTGCCATAGAAATCAAAAACCAAATAGTTATCATCTTTAAAATAAGGCCAAATTAGAATACTGTTTCCGGTGTCGTTGGTAAATTTTAAATCAATCACCCCTGGGTAAATTGTGGCATCTGTTCCCTGAGGAGCATAGTATTGTACTGCGTAAGAATGATTACGACGTTGAGTAATAGGTAAGCCAGCGTGCATAGCAGCCCTAAAAGTAGTAGATGAAACCTGACAAAGACCACCACCGAACTCAGGTATAGTCCCTTCAGCTTTAATTACTAATTCTGGCTTAAAACCAGTGGATGCTTCTACCGGCCCAAGATATTTATTAAAACTAAATTCTTCTCCTGGTTTTACAATGACTCCAGTCATTTTTTGAACACCAATTTTAATATTATGTCTTCTGTTCGCAGGGCTACCTGTAAATTTTGATTCTCCTCTACCAATTAACTCTTTAATTCCTAAATTATTTAATTCTTCAAGTGGTTTTTTAGGTTTTGTGGTATAGACGACTAAGTCTATTGTAGATTCACCCTTACTTAGTGAGTCAATAATTTTTTTAGTACTACGGTAACTGTCTAAAAGTTTTCCTGTTTGTGGGGGAGTAAACTCTGTTACTCGACCGTCCTTGATTTTCATAGATGGTTCACTTGCAGGTTGATTAACATTTTTTGAAATTTGATCTGTCCAAGAGTAAACTGCAGCTGGATTAAATTTGTAAATTTTGGTTGGTGATTTTTGTGGCTTATTAAACGCCCAAGAAAATAAATAATCTTTTAAATTTGGTTTTGTTAAATATGTAAGCAAGGATCCTGATGGTCTAGTGTAAAGTCCACGCCATTCTTTAATTAAGTTTTCCGGAACAGTAACAGTAGTTACTGTTTCAGTAGAAGTGACTGGACTGTAAGTTGGAACAGGTTGTTGATCAAAAGGGCTTGCGTTGACTTCGTTAATAGTCATTGCAAACACAGCCACTGAAATAAATGTGACTGTAAAAATAGTAACTGATTTAAAATTAATATTACTCTTATAAATCATTATCCCTTGTTAAATATATAAAAATTGTCTTTTTCGGTAAGTGATCTTGAATTTTATCCGCCCACTCTAAAACTGTTACTGTTTTAGGATGACCCCACCATTCTGTGATTCCCAAACTTTTCACTTCGGTAAAATTTTTAGTGCGGTACAAATCAAGATGATATAAGATCAAGCCTCGTTTGGTCTTAAATTCTTGCATCATCACAAAAGTTGGACTGGGAATATTTCTCTTGATTCCCAAAGCTTTTCCTAAAGCTTTTGTGAAGGTAGTTTTACCACTTCCAAGCTCTCCAATTAAAGCCAAAACTTCACCGCCTTTTAGGGTTTGAGCTATTTCAGTTGCGTAGTTTTCTGCTTGACTTAGCCTGATTTTAATCTTTCGCATTACCCTAATTATAGTTGTATTGACCTTATTAGTAAAATTAGCTATATTGATAAGCCATGGAAAACATTGAAACTATAGTTAAATCAATAAAAACAGCAGGTCAGACAGCAATTATCCTGCCAAAACAACTAAGTTTAGACGCTCTTTCTAGCGCCATTGTTTTAGAGAAAGTAATCAAAAACCTAGGTAATAAAGCCACTATTTTTAGTAGTAGTGAAAATATTCCAACAACCCAGTACTTAAAATCCTCTCCTGTTATTCACTCCTCTCTCAGTGATGGTAAAGAACTGTTAATTAAAGTTTCAAACCAGAACGCTGAACCAAAAGAAATAAAATATGAAAAAGTAGATGGAGGCTTGAGCATATCTATATCTACCGACAAAGGAAATTTTAAAGAAACAGATGTGAGTGTTGTGCCAAATGCCGGTCAGTATGACTTGCTTGTTATTCTCAACTGTCCATCTTTGGAAGATGTTGGGCAACTCTACTCTCAAAACACAAAACTATTCTTTGACACTCCTTCCATAAATATAGATATTAGCCCAACTAACGAATATTTTAGCAAACTAAACTTTATCAACCCTGTCGCAACTTGTTTATCAGAGGTAGTTTACGATCTAGTAAAAAAAGAATTTCCCGATGTTTTAAAAGATGAGGAGGCTACAACAAGTTTGCTTGCTGGAATTATTTCACAAACATCTAGTTTTAGAGATCCAAAAACTACCCCACAAGTTTTAATGAAATCCTCTGAATTGGTTGCCAGCGGTGCAAAACAACAAGACATTATTCGATATTTATTTAAAACTAAATCTCTTCAACAACTCCAACTTTGGGGGAGAGCTTTGGCGCGATTAACAGAATATCCTGAAAAGAAAGTTCTCACTGCTGTTTTAACTAGCAGCGATTTAGAAAAAACTAAAAGTAATGCACAATTAATTACAAGCACTCTTAAAGATCTAATTGAAGTTGTCACGGGTTACTCATTAATCATTCTGATCGCTGAAAATGCTGAAGTTTTAATTGCGGGACTACCTCATGAAAATATAGTTTCTTTTGGTGAGAAGTTAATTGACAGAGAGTTACTAGAAAAACCTAAACCACTGTTAGGACAGTACCAATTTATCCAGGTGCAATTTAAAAAACCATTGGTTGAAATTCAACAAAAATTAGTAGAGATAATTCAAGACCGCTAAAATGTGGTATAATGAAGGCCTAAAGCCTTCATTTTTTTGAAACAAAAATAATTTATAAATGTCTAACTTTCTTTCGTCTAACCCAAATGATTTAGCTAGAGCGCTATCCGATGAAAACCGATCTATTGAAGAGCGGGAAGCTCAAGGGCGCGCCAAAGCACTGAATTTAGAGTATGTTAACTTGCAAAACTTCCCATTAGACTTAACAGCGCTTGGAGTAATTACAGAAAAAGAAGCTAAGGAATCGGAAGTTATTCCGTTTTTCAAAGACCATCATGATCTTCGTTTGGGAACTAATAATCCAGACAATCCAAATTTAAAAGTAATTATAGAGCAATTAAAGAAGTCAAAAGAAGCTTGGAACCCGATTATCTATTTTATCTCGGAGTCTAGTTTTAACTCAACTATTAAGTTTTACAATAAAGTTGTTAGGCCGAGTTCAAAATTCCAAGACATGGTTCAGTTTGAAAAAGGTTCCACTTTATCTGAACTACAAACTTTACTCAGCAAAGAAGGGGTGAGTGCCAGTGATGTTTTGAATAATATTTTCGCATCTGCAGTTACCCAGAATTCTTCAGATATTCATCTAGAACCGGAAGAAAAAATTGTGAAAATTAGATTTAGAATTGATGGGGTTCTCCATGACGCTGCGCAAATTCCGAAAGCCTCGCATCATGCCATTATCTCTAGAATTAAATTGATGGCGAAATTAAAATTAAATGTTGAAAATGTTTCGCAAGACGGGAGATTCTCTGTGTTAAACAATAACGAACCACTTGATGTTCGTGTTTCAGTCTTGCCATCTAATTATGGCGAAGCGGTAGTGATGCGCTTACTTGGAATTGGTTCAGTGAATTTGGGAGTGAAAGATTTAGGATTACTTGGCAAAGCTTTTGAAATAGTTGAAGAGCAAATTCATAAACCAAATGGGATGATTCTCACAACTGGTCCAACAGGCAGTGGTAAAACCACCACACTTTATGCATTTCTTAGAGAACTCAACAGCCCAAGTGTAAAAATAATTACTCTTGAAGATCCAATTGAGTACAAAGTTGAAGGAATCCAACAGACTCCTATTGACCATAGGGTAGATTTCAATTTTGCTAAAGGTTTAAGAGCAGTGCTTCGTCAGGATCCTGATATTTTAATGGTTGGTGAAATCCGTGACCCAGAGACAGCGGAAACTGCACTGCAAGCAGCCCTGACAGGACATGTAGTTTTGTCTACTTTACATACTAACGATGCTGCAGGCGCAGTGCCAAGACTTATTACAATGGGAGTGAAACCATTTACCATTGCTCCAGCAATAAATGCAATCATCGCTCAAAGATTAGTGCGTAGACTCTGTACTAGTTGTGTGAAACCAGTAGAGCTCTCGGCTGTAATCTTAGAAAAAGTAGAGAAAGTATTGAGTGAACTACCAAAAAATTGTGGCGTTGAAGTCCCTAGAACTCAAGAAGGGAAGCTTCAATTTTACGATGCAAAAGGGTGCGCTTCGTGTAGTGGGCTTGGATACAAAGGCCGAGTTGGAGTATACGAAGTAATAGAAGTAAACGATGAAATGCGTGAATTAATTTTGAAAGACGCTTCTATACTAGATGTTAAAAAAGCAGCCCATGAGAATGGTACTATGACCATGCTTCAAGATGGACTGCTTAAGGCTTTGAATAAAATTACTGATGTAGATGAAGTCTATAGAGTAATTGGCTAGGGTTACTAGTCAATAGTTTTCCCTGTTTTGTAAGAATCTAACTCAACTTGATTAACTTCTAAAACTTTGGAAGAATCAGTAATCAATCTTGTTTTCGCTTCAGCGCTCAAAGGGCGTTTTATTTTTCCTTTAATTTCGTAAATAGTGTCGCTGGAAGAAAGTTTAATATATTTTACCAAAGTGTACTTTTTTAACACCTTCTTTGTAATGGACTCAATATTTTCAGTCTTGTTTCCATAAGATGCGAAAACTTCTTTGTTTAGAAATGGGAGGTATTGTCCTCTAGTGTTAATGTAGTAAAGTTTATTGCTTCCCTTTACTTTGACAACTTTTTCTTTCCCATAGATCGAAGTATCTGTTGTTGTAGGATCGCCTGAACCAATAATGAAAACCGTGTCTTTGTCTACAGTGAAACTAAATTTATTTCCATTGTAATTAATTGATTTAATTTTATATTTTCCAGATTCAGTGATTTTTGTAGAAGGGTCAAAACTAAACCCAAGCGGCACAATAATTCCTCCAATAGCAAATTTTGTTGAAAGATATGAAGCTATTTCTGGTCTAAGTACGTTAGGTGCTGAGTTAAACCCATAAGATGTTCTTCGCCCTGAGGCAATATTTTCAATCTCGGCAATAATCTCAACTGCTCTATCGTTGTCGTATGCCCAGCCAGAAACTTTAGTTGCTGAAATAGTTTCAATTTGACCGGCTTTATATTTCTCAGTACCTGTATCATCATGGTTGTTTCCACTAATAGTGTAAGTAGAAATTTGTTGCACACTTTGTCCGCGAGCATCTGTTACCTTCACTCCAATTTGGAAAGTTCCACTGTACGGCATATGCTCATTTTTATCTGGACCAACAGAAGCAAAAGTCCCATTTTGACTTAGTCCAATTAAACAACAATGGTAGACATTAAGTTGTTGAGGTAGAACTTCCCATTTGTAAGGTTTAGTTCCTCCGCTGGCGGTGAATTTATAGGAGTAAGGGCTGTTGGTACTTCCAGATGGAAGTACCAGAGGTGAAGTAATTTGCAAAGCAACTTGGGCCTGCACACTGACAAAAGGAACTACTAGCCCTATCATTGTCAGAGCCAGAATTAACCCTTTCAAGATGTTTTTCATTTTTGTTTCTTTAATGTTTTATCTTAGTTAGATTATATCATGAACAAGTGTTTTCCAGCTCTTTTTTAAATATACTAAAACAGCTACAATATAGATAATATGGCTAAAAAACAAGCAGAAAATCGATATATGTTAGTAGACGGGAACGCATTAATCCATAGGGGTTATCATGCTGTTCCGCCTTTAACAAATAAAGCCGGTGAACATACTAATGCTGTTTATGGTTTTACCATGATCTTGCTTCGGGCAATTAAAGAACTTAAGCCAACTCATATCGCTTGTAGCTTTGACCTTGCTGGACCAACCTTTCGAGATGAAATGTATGCTGATTACAAAGCCACTAGAGTAAAAGGAGATGATGAATTATATGCACAATTTCCAAGGGTGAAAGAAGTTGTTAGGGCTTTAAACATACCAATTTTTGAAATTGAAGGTTTTGAAGCAGATGATGTGTTAGGTACTTTATCTAAGCATATTTGTGAGAAACATGAACATTCCTGTGATGTAATGATAGTCACTGGCGATTTAGACTCTCTGCAATTGGTTAATAAGTGCGTGAAAATTTACACTATGCGCAAAGGAATTAATGACACTGCTGTTTACGATATTGCAGCAATCAAGGAACGCTACGGACTTGAACCGTTGCAAATGATTGATTACAAAGCACTTCGTGGTGACCCATCTGACAATATTAAAGGAGTGAAAGGGATTGGAGAAAAAACTGCGAGCCAGTTAATTTTAGATTTTGGGAGTATAGAAAATTTGTATAAACAAATTAAAGAAGGAAAGACTGGTGATAAAATTAAACCTCGCGTTTTAAAGTTGCTTCAAGATGGCGAAGCCGATGCCATACAAAGCTATGAGCTTTCAAAAATTGTTTTGGAGGTTCCGTTGGATATTCATATTCCTCCATATGAATTTAAAAGAGCTGAACTAAATAAAACCTTAAAAGTTTTCCAAGAATTAGAGTTTAAAAGTTTAATAGATAAGTTACCCAAAGGCTATGCTGCTGTTCCTTCTGTAGGAGCTGATGAAGAAATTGATACTATCCATCCTCATGACAACTTGTCTGAAAAATCTGAAACTCAAGTGGATATTGGCGAACAAGTTTACACCCTCATAGACACCAAGCAAAAATTGGAAGAACTTTTAAAAATTCTTTCAAAACAAAAAGAATTTATTGTCGATACTGAAACTGATCAACTCTATGCCATAGATGCGCAAATTATTGGTTTGTCGCTGTGTTTTAAATCAGGTGAAGCTTACTATGTAACCCGCGAAATCCTAGATGCAAGCCCAGAGCTAAAGTTAATTTTAGAAAATAAAAATATTGATAAAGTCGGGCATAACTTAAAGTACGATTATTTAACATTTGGGAATGCCGGAGTTAATTTAAGTCCTCTTTTTTTCGATACAATGATCGCAAGCTATTTACTTAATGCAGGCACTCGTCAACATGGACTTGATGCTCTGGCTTTTAACGAGTTTGGTTACCAAATGCAATCAATCGAAGAATTGATTGGTAAAGGCAAAAATCAGATTTCAATGCGAGATGTTCCTGTTGAAACTGTTAGTTGGTATGCTTGTGAGGATGCAGATTTCACCATTCGTCTTAAAGAAGTTTTTGCTCCGCAGTTAAAAGCGGAAGGCCTAGAAGAAGTATTCAATAATATTGAGATGCCTTTAATCCAAGTGCTTGCGAGCATGGAGCGCTTCGGGGTAAAAGTAGATGTTGGACTATTAGAGAAATTATCTGATCAAGCTCAAACAGAGATTAGTCTCTTGGAAAAAGATATTTATAAACTTGCGGGTGAGGAGTTTAATATTGGCTCACCAAAACAACTGCAGGAAATTCTGTATTCAAAACTTAAACTTACAGCAGGTAAACGAAACAAAACTGGCCTGTCTACTGCAGCTGGTGTTTTAGAACAATTAGTTGGCGAGCATCAAATTATTGAGAAAATTTTAAGTTACCGCGAATTATCTAAACTAGAGTCAACTTACTTACAAGCGTTGCCAATGTTGGTTAACGCCCGAACTGGCCGGATCCACACAAGTTACAACCAAACAGTCGCAGCAACAGGAAGACTTTCCAGCACCGACCCAAACTTACAAAATATTCCAATTCGAGGGACAGGGATTGGTTCAGAAATTCGCAAAGCTTTTATTGCTGAAAAAGGATATAAGCTGTTGTCTATAGATTATTCTCAGATGGAACTTCGCATTATCGCACATTTGTCTGAAGATGAAAATATGATGCAAGTATTCCAGAACAATGAAGATATTCACACAAACACAGCAAGCGCTATTTTTGATTGTCTTCCTGGTGAAGTGACAGCTGACCAGCGTCGTGATGCAAAAACAATTAACTTTGGAATTCTCTACGGACTTTCTAGTTTTGGGTTAGCTAGTCGAATCGGCGCAGTGTCTCGTACTGATGCAAAAGAATTCATAGATAAATATTTTGAAGAATATTCAGGCGTGCAAAACTTTATTGAAAATATTAAGAGTGAAGTAAATGAAACTGGCTTCATAAAAAATGAAGTTGGCAGGGTTCGCAAATTTCCCGAAATCCGTTCAAGCCAATTTTTTGTTAGGGCTGGTGCAGAACGAGCTGCTATCAATTTCCCAATTCAAAGTCTTCAAGCAGATATCTTGAAAATTGCGATGATAAATATTTTTGAAAAACTTGTAGATAAAGAAGATGAAATTAAAATGCTTATGCAGGTTCATGACGAACTGGTGTTTGAGGTTCGTGAAGATAAAGTAGAACATTGGGTTTCAATATTAAAACCTCTTCTTGAGAGTGCATACAAGTTAAAAGTTCCTGTTATTGCCGAAGCCAAAGTAGGAAACAATTGGGGAGTGATGGAAAAACTTTAATCAAATAAAAAAGTACTATCTGTGAACGATAGTACTTTTTTTATTTGGTTATTATTTTGAAATCTTTGCTAGAGCTTTTGCTAGACGAGATTTCTTTCGAGATGCAGTGTTTTTATGTAGAACATCTTTCTTAACTGCTTTGTCTAACATTGACATTGCTTTCTTTAAGCTTTCGGCTGATGCTTTTGCGTCACCATTGGCAATATTCTCACGAGTTTCTTTTACTGCACTTTTGAACTTTGAACGAGTGCGGATGTTAATTGCATTTCGGCGGCGAGAATTACGCATAGCCTTCATCGCTGATTTAGTATTTGGCATTTATATTTAGTTTAAAATTTTTAATTAACAATACTTTTTAACCCCTTATCTAAAGTGGACACGGAAGATAGGGAATTTAATAAAGCCTCTGTATTATATAGAAAACTGGGTAAAAATGCAAGAGTTAAGCCCCTCGTATGGTATTAATAAAAAACCCCACTGCTCTTGGTTTGGTTCAAGATAGAGCAGTGGGGCCAGGCACAGAATAAGCGCTTTTTATGGCAAGTGTTATTCGCTTTATTCCTCCTTCGGAATGATGGGCGGAGTGGGTCTAGCTAAAAGAGACCCATCAATTCCAGTTAGCTCTTCAAGCACCCATGATTAATATAGTCATTGTGCTATAAATCATAGATTTTGTCAACGATGTCTACCAACCATTGTATCGCAGTGATAGGACTGACAAATAGTAATCAGATATTTTCCCGTTGGAAACACATCTCTTCCGGCATCTGTGAGGGTGAATCTCATCTGCCCAGGGGCAGGGAAGATGACAGATTTCCCAAGAACCATTAGATGGCTATTGATTATAATTCTTGTATTTTCATATGAATCGAAATTTCCATTCAGATTTAACACAAAAGTATTGGAATCAATTTTCGTTTCTGAGATATCATAGATCATTGGTTCTTTGTAGAATTCATCGTGACCAATTGGGGTCATGTGCATCGTATAATAGGTTAGTCCTGAGTTTCGCAGTTCTACATCAAACCGTAGCCATGGAGTAGATTGAAACACACTAAACTCCCCATCCCAGAGTTTAACAACTTGCCCTTTAGTTAAACCATTTGGAAAGTTTAATGATGGGTGAGTATGAACAAATCCTTCATTACTGATAGTTTGAAATTGTAGAGTAGTGGCACCAAAGAAGTTTTTCGCCACAATAAACACAACTTGCATGTTCGTCGGCGATAAAGCCCTACTATCTATTACAATATATCCACCATCACTGCGCACTGTTTGTGCTTTTGTTTCCAGCGCGCCAAAGAATGTTCCAAAGAATGCCACAAACACAAAAATGTGAACACCTAGAAAAATCGTTTTATACATTTCGTATCTCCTTAAGTTTGTATTTTGCCAGGAAGGCAAGATGTTATCTTAACAGAGAGACACTAAAGTTTCAGTAAAACTTTGTTCAAGTTTTACTGAAAAATTCATCTTTTCTTTTTTAACTTCTGAACTTGTTTTATCTCGATTAAGCGATCACGGATTTTTGCGGCTAATTCAAATTCTAAATTTTGTGAGGCTAAATCCATTTGGTCATTGAGTTCATCTATGTAGTTTCGCATCCCTTCGGGGTTAAGTTTTGTTACATCAACTTCTTCTATTTCTGCGCCGGCTAAAACTTCGTGGCTACCTGCAAGGCGAGAGTCTTGAATCTTCTTTTGAATACTTTCTGGAGTAATGCCATGCGCCGTGTTATACATTTCTTGGACTTTACGGCGGCGCGTAGTTTCGTCAATCGCACGTTGCATTGAACCAGTAACTCTATCGGCGTACATAATTACATGACCATTCAAGTGACGCGCCGCTCTTCCCATGATTTGCATAAATGCAGTTTCACTTCTTAGGAATCCTTCTTTGTCTGCATCCAATATTGCTACGAGAGAAACTTCTGGTAGGTCTAGGCCTTCGCGGAGTAAATTGATACCAATAATTACATCATAAATTCCTAGCCGTAAGTCACGCAAAATTTCTAAGCGTTCAAAAGTCTCTACTTCGCTATGTAAATATTGAGCTTTAATCCCTGCTTCTTTAATGTATTCATTTAACTCTTCGGCCATTCGCTTTGTTAAAGTGGTAACAATCACTCTTTCTTTGTTCTTTACCCTCTCTGTAATTTGAGTCATGAGATGGTCCACCTGATTTTTTATAGGTCTGATCTCAATAGTAGGGTCAAGCAGTCCGGTCGGTCTGTTTATCTGTTCAACAACCACTTCGCTGCGGAGTAAATCAAATTTTTTAGGTGTGCTGGTATCTATAATTGTTTGTTTTTTGTCAGTGATTAAAAAGTTTTCTTCTAAACTTTTTTTGACCTCGTATGGACCAGGGGTCGCAGAAACAAATACTACTTGGTTTATTTTCTGTTCAAATTCATTAAATTTTAAAGGGCGATTATCTAGCGCGCTTGGAAGGCGGAATCCATAATCAATTAAAGTTGTTTTTCTGGATTTGTCACCTTCAAACATCGCACCAACTTGTGGTATGGTCTGGTGTGATTCATCTATAAATAATAAATAGTCATCTGGGAAATAATCAATTAAAGTAGATGGCGGACTACCAGCTTCGCGGCCTTCCATGACACGTGAATAATTTTCAATACCAGCAACGAAGCCAGTGTTAGTGAGCATTTCTAAATCAAAGTTAGTTCGCTGTTCAAGTCGCGCGGCTTCTAAAATTTTCCCTTGGCCTCGTAGCTCTAGTAATCTCGCTGCAAGTTCTTCGCGAATGCGTTCTACGGCAATTTGCACTTTTGCTTCTGGGGTCACAAAATGTTTGGCAGGAAAAATTTTAATTGAATCTAGTTTTTCAATTGTATCACCAGAAATCATATGCAGTCTTTCTATGCTTTCTGTTTCATCACCAAAAAATTGTAGACGCACGATTGTATCTTCAGAAGATAAAACAATTTCAACTACATCTCCTTGCACTCGGTAAGTACCTCGGCGCAGATCTAAATCATTTCGGTTGTACTGCATATCAATAAGGCGGCGAAGAAGTTTATCGCGTTTTAAACTTTCTCCACGCTTAAGCTCTAAAGAAAGCTCTAAATAGTTTTCGGGATTACCTAAACCATAGATACAAGAAACAGACGCAACAATTAAAACATCTTTCCGTGACATTAACGAAGTCGTTGCCGCATTTCTTAACCTGTCGATCTCTTCATTAATTTGAGTTTCCTTTTCAATGAAAGTATCTGAGCGGGGGATGTAGGCTTCTGGTTGGTAGTAATCATAGTAAGAAACAAAATAGTGCACGGCGTTATCTGGGAAAAATTCTTGGAACTCACTAGCAAGTTGTGCGGCTAAAGTTTTGTTATGACACATTACCAAAGTAGGCTTCTGAATTTTGTTAATTAAACTCGCCATCGTAAATGTTTTTCCAGATCCTGTCACACCGAGTAAGGTTTGATGGCGGTAGCCTTTTTGCAGCGACTTAAAAAGACCCTCAATTGCTTGAGGTTGATCGCCAGATGGTTGGTATTTGGTCTTTAGTTCAAACTTCATATGTAGTTATTATATAGAAGAACCTGGACTTGACCAAACAACCCAAAAGTAGTACAATGCTGTATCCTGTTTCAATTCTTTTGGATTTACCACAGAAGTAACAGTTGTCTAAACAAAGACTTTTGGAGGAATTATGATTGCTTTAGATGATAAATTGAGAGGCGAAACTCTCTTGTTTAATGGTTTGATGTACATCATCATGTTCGTAGGGTGGTTGGTCGCTACTCTGCTCAGCGTGGCCGCGTCTTACTGGAATCAATCAGTAAGTTGGTACGTGCTCTACGTCCAAATCGGTACGCTTGCCGGTGCCACTCTCTGTCATTTTTTTGTGCATGTCGGTTATTCGTACTCTGCCAAGAGAGGAGACAGTGTAATTAGGGCTTACGAGAAACATCGCGCCCAGCATATCGCTGCTAAAATTGTTGTACCTTTTTGCAACCTCGTCTTTTTCTCACTGATGAATCTGCTAACCCTACGATCTTTCGAAAAGATCAATAGGTTTGGAGATCAAGGCTATTCGCAGATCGCAATTGCAGCAGCTCTTGGGTTACTATGGGTCACTTTTGCACTTGCCCCGGGTTTTGCAAAGAACGGTTGGAAATTCGAATCCGACTCGAAATAATGCCGACCATCGTCGTCTTCGCGCCTTACTATTCTTGTGGTAGTAGGGCGCTTTTTTTATGGTATAATCCAAATATGCCAAAAGTAATTGAAGTCACTAATTTACAAAAAATTTATCAACTGCCCAAACAAGAACGCAAAGAAGGGCGAACTACTTTCCAGGCTGTAAAAGGAACATCATTCTCAGTAGAGAAGGGTGAGATTTTTGGAATCCTAGGACCAAATGGTGCAGGCAAAACTACTACACTAGAAATTATTGAAGGATTGAAAAAGCAAACTTCCGGTGAAGTTCTGGTTTTGGGTTTAAATAACGAAACTGAAAATGATCAAATAAAAAAACGGATTGGTGTTCAACTTCAGTCCAGTGAATACATGAACCTCATGTCACTTTCAGAATTGCTAGAGGTCTTCGCATCACTTTACGGGAAATCTGCCAATGTAGATGAGCTGCTTGGCTTTGTAAATTTAGTAGATAAGAAAAATGCACTTGTAAAAGATTTGTCTGGAGGCCAAAAACAAAGATTCACTTTGGCTTCTGCTCTAGTGAATGATCCAGAGATTTTATTTTTAGACGAACCAACCACAGGACTTGATCCACGAGCGCGCCGTGATGTATGGGAACTAGTAAAGCACATTCACGAGCGGGGCATCACAATCGTCTTAACCACACACTATATGGAAGAGGCGGAATACTTATGTAACAGAGTAGCAATTATGGATTCTGGTGAAATCTTAGCTATTAACGACCCTCGTAAATTAATTGAAGACCTTTCACACACCACTCAAATTTCTTTTCTCACAGATGCAGAAATCACACAAGGTCTGTGGGAAGGCCTCGCTGGTGTTGAAAAAATGTTTAGCACCACTCCAAAAGTAGTAGTTGAAATTTCGAATTTGGATGTAGTGGGAGATGTCGTAAAAAGACTGCGAGAAAAAAATATTCAATTTAGTTCATTTACAGTAAAGACTGCTACCTTAGAAGATGTTTACTTAGATTTAACAGGAAAAACTTTTGAAGAATAAAATGAAAAACTCAAGCTTTAACCAATTGTTTTTGATGAATATGCGTCTGGTGTATAGAAATAGCACTGGGATGTTTTTTACATTAGTGATGCCAACCATAATTTATGTGGCCCTTTCTATTTTACCAATTGGTTCTGCTTTTGGGGCAGGGTCGGGAGTAAATTATTCCAAATACGTTTTGCCGGGAATTATCGCTATGACTGTTATGCAAGGCGGAATTTATGGGTTAGCTTACTGGATGATTGATTTGAAGTCACGAGGTGTGATCAAACGTTTTCTAGTCACGCCATTGAAACAGGGAGAGCTAGTAATTAGCGTTCTTGCTAGTCGCGTCATAATTGCTTTAATCCAAGCTATGTTCCTTACAATTATTGGAGTAGCATTTTTCCATGTAAACTTAAATATTACAATGTTGTTTGTCTTTGTTTTCGTTGCAATTGGTGCAGCAATTTTTCTGCTCGTTGGTTTACTAATCTCTATGTTTGCAGATACCTATGAAGCGGCGGCTCCGATCACTACTGCTGTAGGACTACCTTTAACTTTTCTGGGAAATATTTTTTTCCCAATTGATTCTCTCCCAGCAGTTCTAAAAGTTGTTGGAAAAATTTTACCTATTACATATCTAGCAGACGGCATTAGAATCCTATTTTTAAGTGGGAATATAACTAGACAAGTGTGGATAGATTTAATAATCCTCACTGGGTGGATGATTATAATTTTAGCCCTCACTCTTTGGAAATTTAGATTAAAAGAATAGTCTTAGCTACTGAATAGTAGGTTTGACAAGAGGTGATTTATTCTGTATAGTGTTGTTAATTCAAATTTGGTCTCAATGGAAACCAAATTAAGAAGTTTGTTTAAAAATGATCGAGGATTATTGAGGAGGTTCCCAATGTCTTTTTTCAGAACGATAAGGGCACTATTCCATTTCCTTATGGATCCAGTGCCAAAATCGCCGGCCGAAGTATTCTTCGGCTACAACGGCCGACAGTAGGTTGGTTTTTCGTAAGTTTTTCAAGGGGGGACAAGGGGGTAGCCAGGGGTTAGTTGACCAGCAACAGGGGTTACTAACATAAAGCGGATCTAACGATCCGCTTTTATCTTTATTAAAACTATTTTTTAGATTTAGTTATGTTTGGCTTTTGGCCATAATTCAGAGTTAGAGATTTGCCCCCACTAATCTTCGTAAGTTTTCGCACATCTTCTGGGACTTTAGATTTCGCCACAGCCACTACTGGGATTTGTAGAGCAAATCCTAAGGCTTGAGCTAAGCTGACTCCAACGCGAATGCCAGTGAAAGACCCAGGCCCGCTACAAACAATTATTTTTTGCAGATCCCTCGGAGTTACTTTTGATTGCTTTAAGAAAATTTCTAAGAAAGCGTTAGTCTTAAAATTTTCGTTGAACGCAATTTCTTTTGCAAACTGTTTGACTACAGTGCCGTTGGTTAAAACAAATTGTAAGTTTCCAAAACCACTGGTGTTAATAAATAAGATCATAATAATTCTTTTACTACTTTTCGATCGTCCCAATGGATTCTCTTGTTTCCTGGTAAAATTAGGAATTGCTCAGATCCTTTGCCGGTAATTAACACGATATCTTCTGATCCGGCAATTTCCAATGCTTTTTTAATCGCTTCTTTGCGATCTAGAATCAAATGCACTGTGGTCACTTTTGCATTTTCTTGGAGCCCAATACCTTCCTCAATATTTTTTGCTATTTCTTCAGGATTTGAGTCATAAACATCATCGTTGGTGATGATAATAGTATCGGCAAATTTTGCTGAGATTTCTCCAAAAGTAAATCGTTTTGAAACATCGCGGTGTCCGCCAGTGGAGCCAAACACATGAATTATTTTTTTATGACTAAGCATCTGTACGGCACGCAGGGAGCTTTCCATCGCTGCGGGTTCCGGGGCGTAATCTACAATGACCGTTGCACCATTTTTAGCTTGTATGGTTTCCATCCGCCCTGGGATTGAATTTAAACTATTGAAAGCTTTTGCCGATGTTGCGAAATTTGTGCCAACTATTTTTGCAGCGCCGATTGCTAAGAGCGCGTTGGCAACATTGAAAGTGCCGAACATCTGAAAACTAATATGCGTGGTTTCTTTATTTGTAGCAACATCAAAATCTATTTTGTCAGAAACAGAAATATTTTCAGCAATGAAAGTTTCTAAACTCTCAGGCTTAGTTAAATCTTCCCGCATACTAACTCCAAACTTTTTGTTTGCCAAAAAAGATAGAAAATAATTTTTGTTTGGGTCATCTAAATTTACACCAATAAAACTTTCTGGAGTTTGGGTAAGGCTAGAAAAAAGTTTTCCTTTCGCGTTTCTGTAATTTTCAAAACTACCATGACTGTCAATGTGAGCAGGGGATAGGTTCGTAAATAACGCACCTTGAAATTGAATTCCTTTATGCCTGTTCTGCGCTAAGCCTTCAGAAGTGCATTCAACAATAGCAAATTTACAACCTTTCAAAACCATTTCGCTTAATTGCTTTTGTAACATCCATCCACCAGGCATAGACAGGCCGTGTTTATTTACTCTACTGTCTTCACCATTGGAGGATCCAGCTGTGGTAATGTATCCAGTTTTCTTCCCGTCAGTATTTAAAATTTTTGCAAGCATCATTACGGTAGTAGATTTGCCTGCTGTTCCAGTGACACCAATAACAAAAAGTTTTGTGCTGGGCGCGCCAAAATAGATACTCGCAATTTGTGCCACAAGTCCGTGGTAAATAGGTTGAGCTAAGCGAAACAAAAATTTCGGTACAACCATTTTAATAAGTAATTTTAAAGTAGTAAGCATATATTTATTTTACGAATGGCAAGTGTAAACGTAACCGATTAACTTTGCGAAGCGCTCTGAATATAGTGTATTTAGGGGAATTCACAACAAAGTCGAAAGTGCCAGAAAACTCTACTATTTCTGGGTTAAAGCCCTTTTTAAAACGCGCGTAACCCCCACTTTTACCACTGGCATCCTCTCCTGCTCCAAAGTCGTAGAGAGCTAATCCTTTCTCTTTAGCGTCTAGCATAGCTTGCCAATGCATCAGATATGGACCCATAAAATTTCGGCCTGCGTAGTTTGAGCCACCGAACAAATACATGCGAGTGTTCGCAAAATCCACAACTAAACCACTGGCAATTGCTAGCCCACCTTTTTCTGCTAAGTAACCTGTAACTGAAATTTCGTCGTTTTTATTTTCAGAAAAATAACCCCACAACTTTGTGATGTAACTTTCTGAATGGTTTCTATAACCCTGCCGTCTTGAAGTTTGCATTATTAAATCTATCACTAACCTAGAGTTCTCGTTAAGTGTTTTAAAAGATTTTATTTCTACTTCGTGCTTCTGTGCAAGTTTAATATTGTAACGAGTTTTATGGTGAAAACTTTTTTGTAAATCATCAACACTGCCTGAAATATCTTTTAGTAAAGTTTGGGGTGGTTGCACCGGTTCTGCTTTTACTCCACCAAATTTATTTAAATCTAAAACTGTTGTTGGCTCTACGCGCACAAATAAAATATTTTTATCTTGCTTTAAATTTGTAATTAGTTTTTCAAAAATATTTTTTATATCTTCACCACGTAAATCTTTTTTAAAAACTGGTCCGTAAGGACAGTAAAAATATTTTCCAAGTGGAGTACTTTTTAGGATAACTTGCGCGCTTCCTAAAATATCATTGCCTTCTACAAATATAAATCGTAAAACTTTTTGACCTTGAGCTTCTTGCCATGCGCCCCAATCTGAACATTGTAAAAAAGAACAAAACGACTGTTCTTTTAAAAAACTTTCATACTTATCTATATTTTCAATAGCAACTTGTCTAATTTCCATCTGAGTTGAAAACTCCTAAGAAGTTTAAGTTAATTTTTACCAAGTAGTTTCAATGCGTGCTTTAATTGAGTTGCGGTATCGGCAGTAGAGTCTAGTTGGGGGATTGTGTCACGAATTTCTCTTGGGTTGTAGCCAAGACTAATTAGAGCATCGTAAATATCACTTCCGATTGCATTTGTACTTTCAAGGAGGCCATCACTAGTAATTTTGCTGCGAAGTTCCAAAATAATCCTTTCAGCAGTTTTTTTACCAACACCAGCCATACGAGTAAAGATTTCAGTATCAGAGTTAGCGATGGCTTGTTGTAAAATGTCCATTTGAGCTGCAGAAACAATAGTTAAAGCCATTTTTGGGCCCACTCCTGTGACAGAAATAAGCATCTCAAAGAACTGTAGGTTTGCAAAGGAGGGCATCCCAAAAAGGACTTGGCCATCATCTCCACTTTTGTGATATATATAGAGCTCAGTTTCACTGCCAATTGGTAAATCTAATATTTCTGGAGTCACAAAAACCTTGTAACCGATGCTATTACCACTGCCAGAACCGCCCAAAAGCACTATATATTGAGTGGTTTTTTGATGAATTTTACCCTGTAAATAAGCTATCATATACTTAATTGTAGCATAGACAGAACTACACATTGAGAGTATATTAGGGAAATATAATACTATGGAGGTATCTATGTTAGGAAATGCTGGGTTATTAATGGAATATAAAGGGTACTTACTTCCCGCATGGTTTCGCATGAAGTTCGTTTCTCCTGGAACAATAGTATTTTTGGTTCATGAGAATGTGTTGGGGTGGTTCAAGGAAATAGTTCCAAGTAATTTTGGTTCCGCACAGGACTATTCGGAAGACTTACTCCTTAAGAGTTTTCGTCAACCAGATTTAAATTCTTGGGGATATAACGAAACTATTCGCACAGTTGAAAGCAATGAAGAAAATTGGATGAGATACGAAATAGATATCCCATCTCAAGAAAAGGAAGAAGATGAGTTGGTGTATGCTACAGCTGCATCAATTTCTATTCTTGCTCAAGCTTTAAGGATGATTAAGACTAAATATCTGCCAGTGTCTGAACCTGAGACCTTGCCACAATTGCTGGTTTTTGAAACTGGGGTTGCCAAACGAGATATGTGTGGTGCACCAATTCAGGCGTTTTACTCTCGAATTATCGTTGAATGGGCAATAAAGCATCAAAATCATGAAGTTCTCAATGAAATTGCTTGCGCCATGAAGCAGTCGGAGAGCGTCATGTATCCAGATATATTCGAGGCTGAGGGGGTTAATCGATTCGAGGCATATGTCAGTCACTCTTGCTATTTAGTCTTGGGTGTCGGATCGCGAGTTGCCTTAATTCCAGAAGGCTCAAAATATAATGAGACTGATGCTGAGACTGGTTATCTGGTTCATGGACACAACCCCGACAGTATTACCAATCAATTAGCTTTAGTCGCAGGCTTGGCCAAGCTTTACGAGTTGGTGGAACTTGATTTTTACTTGAACCGATAGTTATTTTAATTGACATCGGTTCTTCTTTTACTCTTTCATTAATAAACACACATCTTACTTGATTTTTATATGAAAATGTGCTAAAATGAATTTAGATGTTACAAAATACGAGAAAAATTACTCGTTAATTTGAAACCAAAACAAAAAAACAATTAAATCGCAACGCTCATGAATGAAGTAGAGTATGTTGTACCTCCGGGGAACCAACCCTCGAAGAGTACTGGCGTTTCAGGTAGTGGAATGGGCCAAAATAGCCCAAAACTGCCTAAAAAGCCAAATATGTTAGTGGAATGGGTTAAATCCCATAAGTTTTTGTCAGTAGCCATGCTTATAATGGCTGGTATTTTAGTCAGTGTTAGTTTTGTTATGGTAACTGGTCAAAAAGTTTCTCTTTTTGGGCTCCAGTTAAATCCTTTGTATAACAAAGCTAATTGTGACTCCGAAGTTAAAGATGGAAGCCTTTGTGGTGGTGGAGTGCTAGTTCCCGATGATAAAGGCGGCGGGGATACTGGTAGTACGATCTCTAAAATTATTTTAACTGGAGATTTTGCTGCAGGAACAGTAGGACAAAATTACGAAACCATTGTTTCCACCTCTGGTGTGGTTGCAAAACCTTGTACTTGGAGAATTATCTCAAGCACACCGACAATTTCTAAAGCAACAATTGCCCCTAGAACATTAGAAGGCAATGAAGCTATTTATAGTACAATCCCAGCAAATGTTGGAGATTATAAAATTGTCATCAAAGCCACTTGTGCGGATGGACAAACTGGTCAAAAAGAATTTAGTTGGTCAGTAAAGGCCGCTGGACAAACACCGGTTCCTGGACAGTTGGATTTGTCCGCGAATTTCACAAACGGTGTAGTTAACACTGCTTACTCTACAAATATTTCAACAGTCAATGCAAAAAGTGAACTATGTGTTCTAACTTTGAACGAGATCAAACCTGAGCTAAAGGATGCGAAATTAACAAAAATAGATAATGTTGTTGCTCCCGTAGAAACTACTGTTACTTTTGAAGCTAGGCCAACAACTGTTGGGACTTATGTAGTGAAAGTCTCTGCATCTTGTGGTCCAGAAAATGGAGAGAAAAAAGTTGTAACAAAATCATTTAACTGGACAGTCCAAGATGGAAAACAACCCCCAGTTCAGGGTTCCATAGATATTTCAGGAAGTTTTCCTGATGGGAAAATTAATACTGATTATTCTACAAACATTCAAACAACAAACGCTGATACATCAGAATGTAGTTGGACTTTGGTAAGCGTGAATCCAGCAGTGTCTGGAGCAGCTCTTAGTAGAGTTGATAATTTTGCTGATGCAGGCGAAAGTATGGCAACATTTACAGCTCGAGCAAGAACTCTTGGGACATATACGGTTAATGTTTCTGTGTCATGTGGTCCTGCGGATGGCGCCAAGCGCACTGGCACAAAAAGCTTTACCTGGAAAGTAACTGCGTTGGGTACTCAAACTGGTGGAGTGCATCCAAATGGAACTTTGATTATCAATTTACCTGGTCAAAACAACCCAACTGGCGTTTATTTAATAGAAAATGGAAAAATTCGTCCTTTTGCTACTGCAGAAGTGTTTATTTGTCTTGGTTACGATTGGAATAAGATCGTACAAGCAACCGTTGAAGATGCAGCTCTTCCAGTTGGAGCTGAGATGACTTGTTCAACTGGCGGTGGCGGCTCTGGTGGAGGAGGTGGAAGCTCTTCAAGTACTTGTATGACTAAAAATAACATTAGTAAATTGACAGCAATCTACAGATGGTGGAGCCCAGCTGCTAGCGATCACTTCTATACTACAAGTGCAGCAGAAAAACCTAGTGGATATAGATTTGAAGGAATCTCAGGGTATGTGTTTAATGAACAAGTAGCCAACTCAGAACCAATTTACAGAAGTTCAAATTCTAGCCAAGGTGCTCACTACTATTCAACAATAAATGATGCTGCGCAGTATGGGTTTACTCCTGAGGGTATCATTGGATATGCTTACACTTCTAGTGTAACAGGTTCATCTCCATGGTTTAGATTGTACAAAGGCGCTCCAACCTTTGACTATGTTGCTACAACCAGTGAACAAGAAAAGAATGCAACAGTTGAACTTGGATACGCAGACGAAGGAATTATCGCTCATTTGTGTGGAGGTTCATCACCAACTGAATTACAACCAGTGTTTAGACTCTGGAGTAGTGCTGATGGCGATCACTTCTATACTACAAACTTCTCCGAAAGAGATTCACTACTAACTCGTGGGTATGTGTCAGAAGGAATCTCTGGATATATCTATGGTGTTCGCAAAGATGGCTCTCTACCATTATACCGATCTTACAGTCGTGCAATTGGCGATCACTTCTATACAACAAGTGAAGCAGAAGCAAAGAGCGCAGGTTATACTTTTGAAGGAATTATGGGCTTTATTGCAAGTAGTGATGATGCCTCAACTACTCCATGGCGTAGATTATATAATCCAACAATAGGCGATCACTTCTACACAGCAAGCGATCAAGAATTCTCAAGTGCTACCCGCAGTGGGTATTTCTCTGAAGGGGACACGGGATACATCTACTTAAGCCAGTAATTAAAGCTTAAATGATCAATAAATCCACAGATTTTCAAAAATCTGTGGATTTTTGTTTACTTTTATTTTGTAGTCCAGAGGAATTTCTAGAAAAGTGGAAAAATACTTGACAGCAAATCATTACGCGCTATAATAAATAGGTGCACAAATATATAGGAAAATAAGGCGAAACAACATGCCCTTTTTTGCATTTGCAAGAAAGAGGTCTTTTTTGTACTAGAAACACCCGAATTCTGTCAGATTTACACTTTTTTATGCTTTATATCGCGCTAGATGAGCGCATGTGTGAAAACAAAATCCGTTTTAAATAAGCTAAAAATTGATCATTTTCACGAAGAGTGATCCGCAAAATTAAATATTATTAATTAAGCACACCAAGTCTTGGTGTGGGGGTGTATTACATATGCAAAACAAGCCAAAGCCAATTGGTAGCGTTTCGTTGCCTAGCGAAGTGGGTATTTCTCGCAAATATTTCACTAAACAACACGAAACTACTCCAGTTCCAAACCTTATTGAGGTTCAGTTGAATTCCTACAAATGGTTCTTTGAAACAGGTCTCAAGGAATTACTTGCAGAAATTAATCCAATCAAAGATTTCACCGCGAAAAATCTAGAACTTTCTTTCGGTGATTACTTCTTTGATAAACCAAAGTACGACGAGAACACTTCTCGCGAACGAAATACAACTTATGAGGCTCCACTATATGTAAGTGCAAAACTTATTAATAAAGTTACTGGCAAAACCAAAACACAAGATGTGTATTTTGGTGATTTTCCGCTTCTTACCCCCCGCGGAACTTTTGTCATCAACGGAGTTGAACGAGTTGTGGTTTCTCAGTTGATTAAATCTCCTGGTGTTTTCTTCACTAGTGAATTTTCTCGTGGTAAGTTTTTGTACGGTGCAAAGATTGTGCCAAACCGTGGCGCGTGGCTTGAATTAGATACAGACAATGCTGGTGTAATTGGTGTAAAAATCGATCGCAAACGCCGCATCCCGATTACTGCACTTCTTCGTGTATTTGGGCTTTCTTCTAACGAAGCAATTCTAGAAACATTTAAAGATGTAGATACAAACCCAGAACTAAAGTTTATTGCAACCACTCTTGAAAAAGATGCTAGTACAAATGCAGACGAAGGCTTTAAAGAAGTTTACAAACGTATTCGTCCAGGTGACTTGGCAACTGTAGATAACGCGCGTTCTTTAATCAGTGCGATGTTCTTTAACTTTGAACGATATGATCTTTCAGAAGTAGGCCGTTACAAATTCAATCAACGTCTTGATGCTTATATAGATCCAAAAGTAGACAGTCACATGTTAACTTTGGAAGACTTAGTTTCTGTTGTAAAAGAAATTATTCGTTTGAGCAATGTCCAAGGGGCACAAGACGATATTGATCACTTGGCAAACCGCCGTGTGCGTGCTGTGGGTGAGCTTATCCAAGCTCGTTACCGCGTGGGTCTTGCTCGTATGAGCCGTATTGCAAAAGACCGTATGAGTTTAGCTGACCTTGAAACAGTAACTCCAGCTCAACTAATTCACGTTCGTCCAATTGTGGCTTCCATGCAGGAATTTTTCTCATCTTCTCAATTGTCTCAGTTCATGGACCAGACAAACCCATTGGCTGAACTAGAACACAAGCGTCGTTTGTCCGCGATGGGCCCTGGTGGTCTTTCTCGCGAACGCGCTGGGTTCGAAGTTCGTGACGTTCACCGTTCTCACTACGGTCGTCTTTGTCCTATTACTACTCCTGAAGGTCCAAACATTGGACTTGTTGCTCACTTAGCAACCTATGCAAAAATCAATGACTTCGGATTTATTGAAACTCCTTACCGTCATGTAAAGAAATTCGCAAAAAATGATGGCAAAGATGCAGTGGGTGAAACTTGTTTGTTAGATGTAAAAGATGATAAAGGCGATGTAGTAGTAGCGGCTGGTACTGTTATGACAGAAGCAGACTGTAAAAAACTTTCTAAAATCGCTGACCTTACAGAAATTCGTATTCGTGGTCGTGTAACTAAAAAAGTTGAGTACATGGATGCCTATCAAGAAGAAAAACTAACTATCGCTCCCGCTAACTTAAATATTTCAGATGATGGTTACTTTGAAGACGCGCGTGCTTCTGTTCGTGTTAATGGTGTGCCAACAATTGCTGACACAAATATCATTGACTGTGTAGACGTTTCTCCAAAACAAATTATCTCTGTCACTACTTCTCTAATTCCTTTCCTAGAACATGACGATGCTAACCGTGCTCTTATGGGATCAAACATGCAACGTCAAGCTGTATCTTGTATTGTTCCTCGTGCTCCAATTGTTGGAACAGGTATGGAAGGCAAAGCTGCTCGTGACTCTGGTCAAGTAATTATTTCTGAAGAAGATGGTGAAGTACAATCTGTTGTGGGTGACAAAATTACTGTGAAGGGTAATTCTGGAAAAGTAAAAGAATACCCATTGTTAAAGTTTATCCGTACCAACAGTGGTACCTCTATGAACCAAATTAACCGTGTAGTTAAGGGTCAAAAAGTCAAAGCTGGTGATGTGCTTGCAGACGGAACTTCTACAGAACGCGGTGAACTTGCTCTTGGTCAAAATGTTCTTGTGGCCTTCATGTCATGGGAAGGTGGAAACTATGAAGATGCGATTTTGCTTTCAAGCCGATTAGTACAAGATGACTACTACACTTCCGTGCATATTGAAGATTTCAAACTAGATATTCGTGATACTAAACTAGGTCCTGAAGTTGTGACCCGCGATATCCCAAATGTCGGTGAAGAAAAACTAAAGAATTTAGATGAAAATGGTGTAGTGCGTATAGGTGCGCAAGTAAAAGCTGGTGACATTTTGGTTGGTAAAATTACACCAAAAGGTGAAACAGATTTAACTGCTGAAGAAAAACTGCTGCGGGTTATTTTTGGTGAAAAATCTCGTGATGTAAAAGATACCTCTCTAACTCTTCCTCATGGTGAGTACGGTAAAGTGGTAAACATCCGTGAATTCTCCCGCGAAGCAGGTGATAAACTTCAAAGCGGCGTTATCCGATCTATTCAAGTTTCAGTTGCGGTACTTCGCAAAATTCAAGTTGGTGACAAGATGGCTGGGCGTCACGGAAACAAAGGTGTTATTTCTCGTATCATTCCAGTGGAAGACATGCCTTTCATGGCAGATGGTACTCCTGTAGATGTAATTTTGAATCCACTTGGTATTGTATCTCGTATGAACTTAGGTCAGGTGCTTGAAACTCACTTAGGATTTGCAGCACACAAGCTTGGTTACCATGTTGCAACTCCTGTTCTAGATGGGATGACTGAAGATCAAATTAAAGCTGAACTTAAAAAAGCTGGTATTCCAGAAAACGGTAAAGTCGCTCTATACGATGGTAAGACCGGTGAAGCTTTTGATGAACCAGTAATGGTTGGTATGAAGTACTTTTTGAAACTACACCATTTGGTAGACGATAAGATGCACGCGCGTTCAACTGGGCCATACTCTCTAATTACTCAACAACCACTTGGTGGTAAAGCCCAAATGGGTGGACAGCGTTTCGGTGAAATGGAAGTATGGGCGCTTGAAGGTTACGGTGCGGCGCACACTTTGCAAGAAATGTTGACTATTAAATCAGATGACGTTGTTGGACGCAGTAAAACTTATGAAGCGATTGTAAAAGGTGAACCGATTAAAAAGCCAAATGTTCCTGAAAGTTTCCGTGTCTTGATTAAAGAATTACAAAGCCTTGGCTTAGATGTAGACCTGCTCGGAGTGAACGGCTCAATGAGCTTGCAAGATGCAATCCCTGTAGATGATCAAGACGAACAACCTGTAGCTGTAGTCGAAGCTGCAAATATGCCTTCTCTCTTTGATGAACCGATCAAGAAGAAAAAAGAGAAGAAAGAAAAGAATTAATCAGGAAATTTATTTAATACTATGATAACTCAAACTGAAGAATTCAAAGGTGTAAAAATCAAGCTGGCTTCACCAGAAACTATTTTAGAATGGTCACACGGAGAAGTTACTAAGCCTGAAACCATTAACTACAGAACTCAGCGCCCTGAACGCGATGGGTTGTTCGATGAAAAAATCTTTGGTCCAATTAAGGACTGGGAATGTTACTGTGGAAAATACAAACGCATTCGATACAAAAATATTGTTTGTGATAAGTGTGGTGTTGAAGTGACAAAATCCAGTGTTCGTCGTGAACGCATGGGCCATATTACTTTAGCTGTTCCCGTTGCTCATATCTGGTTCTTGCGCAGCGTACCTAGCCGCCTTGGTTTAATTTTAGATCTTGGTGTTCAAGAATTAGAACGATGCGTGTATTTCGCAGCTTACATTATTACTTCAGTAGATGAAGAAGCCCGTGCACAAACCTTAGAGCAAATCGAAGGTGAATTTAAGTCAAAGAAAAAAGAGATTGAAACTCGCTATGAAGCGTTGATCGGCAAGACTCGTTCCACCATGCAATCTGAAGGTAAGGGTGATGCAGATGTGCTAGCTGCTAAAATTGATGCTGAAATCACAAAGATTAAAGATCTTTGGCAAGCAGAAGTTAATAATCTTGAAAGCATTCGGGATCAAGCACGTAGTGAATTAAAGTCTATTAAGAAGTATTTGATCATCTCTGAACTTGCTTACCGTGATCTTTCTCTAAAGTACGGTCCAGTGTTTACTGCTGGAATTGGTGCTGAAGCTGTAAAAGGTTTGCTTGAAGAATTAAACCTAGAAGAACTCGCACAAGATGTAGAAGCACAACTTGCTAACACTGAAGGCCAGGCAGCGAAAAAGATGCAACGCCGTTTGAAGCTAATTAAATCCTTAATTAAATCTGGACTTCGTCCAGAATGGATGTTAATTACTCACTTACCAGTTATTCCACCAGACCTTCGTCCGATGGTGCAACTTGATGGTGGTCGTTTTGCGGCATCTGATTTGAACGATTTGTACCGCCGTGTTATTAACCGAAACAATCGTCTAAAGAAACTTTTGGAAATTAAATCACCAGAAGTTATTACTCGTAATGAAAAGCGTATGCTGCAAGAAGCGGTAGATGCTTTAATCGACAACTCTGTTCGCCATGGCAAAGAAGTTACGGCTAGCACAGGACAAAAGCGCAAGCTTCGTTCTTTAGCAGACATGCTTAAGGGGAAGCAAGGTCGTTTCCGTCAAAACTTGCTTGGTAAGCGTGTAGACTATTCTGGTCGTTCTGTAATTGTGGTGGGACCAAATTTGAAGCTGCATCAATGTGGACTTCCAAAAGCAATGGCTTTGGAACTTTTCAAGCCGTTTGTAATTTCTAAATTAATTTCTCGTGAGTATGCTCACAATGTTCGCTCAGCTAGTCGACTTATTGAACAAAGCCGAACAGAAGTGTGGGATATTCTTGAAGAAGTAACTAAAGATCACTATGTGCTTCTAAATCGCGCTCCTACCTTGCACAGACTTGGTTTCCAGGCCTTTCAACCGGTGCTTATTGAAGGTAAAGCAATTCAACTTCACCCAATGGTTTGTGCAGCGTTTAACGCTGACTTTGATGGTGACCAGATGGCTGTTCACGTCCCACTGACTGAAGCGGCGCAAAAAGAAGCTAAAGAAATCATGGTATCTTCTCACAACTTGCTGAAGCCTGCTTCTGGTCAACCAGTTATGACTCCTGACAAAGATGCTGTGGTAGGTTGTTACTATATTACAAAAATTCGTGAAGGCTTGAAGGGTGAAGGCAAAGTGTTTACCGATAGTCAAGAAGCGATCATGGCTTACAACAACAAACATGTACATATTCAAGCGCAAATTAAAGTGCGTATTGGTAACGAAAGTACTGAGCTAGTAGAAACATCCGTTGGTCGTTTAATCTTCAACAAGATTGTTCCAAAAGAAATGGGATACCGCAACGATGCTTTTGATAAAAAGAAATTACAGCAACTTCTTCGTGAAGCGTATCGTTTGTTTGGTTCAGAACGCACTGCAGAACTAATTGATGAAATTAAGCGTACCGGGTTCTACTACATGAAGCAATCTGGACTATCTTGGGGTATGGATGACTTAACAGTTCCAGATACCAAATACACTTTGCTTGATGCTGCTGATAAAGAAGTACAAGCAACTCAAGAACAATTCCTTGAAGGTTTGCTTACCGAAGATGAACGCTATGGCCGTGTTGTAGAAATTTGGGCAGATGCTTCTGAAAAAATTGCTAAGGATGTGGTTGGTACTGTACTGCCTCACTCAAGCGTAAACTACTTCGTGTCTAGCGGTGCTCGTGGTTCCTTCTCACAGATTACTCAAATGTCTGGTCTAAAAGGTTTGGTGGTAAACCCTGGCGGTCGTACTATTGAACTTCCTGTTCGTGGTTCCTTTAAAGAAGGAATCGGTGTGTTAGAATATTTCATCTCAACTCATGGTTCTCGAAAAGGTATGTCAGACACTGCGCTTCGTACTGCTGACGCTGGGTACTTAACTCGTCGTCTTGTTGACGTTGCCCAAGATGTTGTTATTAACGCCGAAGATTGTGGTACTAAAGATTATGATGCAATTACACTCGCAGAAAGTGAAATGATGAATCAATCTTTTGAAAACCGTTTATTCGGCCGTGTAGCAGCAGTAGACGTAAAAGCAGAAGATGGCACAGTTTTCGTAAAGCGTAATCAAGGTATCGATGAATTAACAGCTACTCAAATTGCTGCAAGTGGAATTACAGAAGTGAAATCCCGTTCAGTACTAAAATGTAAACTAGTTCGTGGTATCTGTCGTCTATGTTACGGTTATGACCTTGGTTTCAACAAAATGGTTGACCTTGGTGCAGCTGTAGGAATTGTAGCGGCACAAGCGATTGGTGAACCGGGAACACAGCTTACTATGCGTACTTTTCACACTGGTGGATCTGCTTCTGTAAGTGATATTACTCAAGGACTTCCTCGTGTAGAAGAATTATTTGAAGCACGCGAACCAAAAGGTATGGCCGCTGTATCTGAAATTGCAGGAAAAGTTTCTATTACTATTGCTCCAACTCGTGAACAAATCGTTCGTATTGAAGGAGAAAATGTTACTTCTGAAATTCTGAGTCTCCCTTCTGGCGCGCAGACAATCATTAAAGATGGTACACATACTGCAGTAGGGGATGCACTTTACACAGATGAAGCTGGTACTTTAGTAAAAGCACAAGCGGCTGGCATTGCGAAAGTTGAAGAAAACCAAATTAAACTTATCCATGAAGGTGATGAATTAGTAGAATATGTAATTCCTCGCGGTTTCTCTCTAACAGTTAAAGATGGTGATTTAGTTTACCCTGGTCAACCACTTACTGAAGGAAACTTAAATCCAAATCAAGTATTAGAACTACAAGGTGTAGAAGCGGCTCAGAAATATTTGGTAAAAGAAGTTCAAGATATCTACGTTTCTCAAGGACAACAAATTCACGACAAGCACGTAGAAATTATTGCTCGTCAAATGTTCTCTAAGATGCGCGTAGTAAATGGTGGTGATTCAGACTTTGCACCAGGTGATATGATAGATAAGTCCAAGATGCAAGAAATGAATGAACTCCTTGAAGGTGAAGGCCGAAATCTAATTGAAGCGGAACAACTTCTAATGGGTATTACTAAGATATCTCTATCTACTGAAAGCTTTCTAGCGGCGGCATCTTTCCAAGAAACAACTCGTGTTCTAATTGAGGCGGCTGTAACTGGAAAGACTGACTATTTAAGAGGTTTGAAGGAAAATGTGATCATCGGTAAGCTAATTCCTGCTGGAACTGGCTTTAACGCTGATATTGCTGAAGAAAACCTTCGCAAACAGACTCTTCCTCTAGCATAATCGCAAACAATTAAAGTATTTACACGCAGATACGGCTAAACTTTCTGCGTAGTAAATACTTTTTTTTGTTTTTTTATTATTATAGGGAGGAAAAAGCTGTGGATAAGCTTTACAAAATTGGAAAAACCTGCTATAATAATAAAGTAATTAATAACAAGTACATTTCTTTCCAGAGTATATGTACACAGGAAACAAAAACAAATGAAAAACAAGCTAAGAAAGGGAATATCCTATTTCATGGCTATTTCTCTTGTCATGGTAGCTATTGGAGTGCAAAGCCATACGGTTATGGCTGCTTCTATGACTAGTATGTCAGACAACATGAGTCGTTTGAAAGCAAGCACAGCTTCAAACCATGAAATTAAGTTTGTAACACCAACTGGTGTTACTGCTGGTGGAACTATTACTTTAACTTTCTCCGCCGATTTCACAGGAGTAAGTTCTATTGCTTTTGGTGACGTTGACTTTGCTACTGCTGCAACTTGTGGGGGTAGTTTCAGTGATGTCACTCTTGCTGGATCACCTTCAGGGGCAACTTGGGGAGTTGGCTCAGCAGGACAAGTGGTTACTTTAACTTCCGGTACAGGTACTGTGACTGCCACAAACTGTGTACGCATTAAGATTGGTACAAACGCAACTGTTGGTACAACTGGTACCAACCAAATTTCAAATGGTGCAATTGACGATGATGATACAGTAGCCTTAGCTACAAGCACAGGTGATACTGGAACAATTTCAGTAGACATCATTACTGATGACCAAGTGGTCATTACTGCTACTGTAGATCCAAGCATTACTTTCTCAATTTCAGATAATACAATTGGATATGGTTCCTTAAGTGCAGGTGATGACAGATTCGCAACAGGAGATACCTTAGGTAACTCCTCTGCAACTGTTGCGCATACTCTTGCTGCGGGTACAAATGCTACCAGTGGTTACATCATGTATGTTATGGGCGCAACTCTAACAAGTGGTGGTAATACTATTACCGCTCCAGCTGGTCCTTCTGCTACCACAGTTGGTTCTGAGCAGTTTGGTTTAAACCTTTCTGCTTCTGGTGGTTCCGGTACAGTTGATTCGCAGTATGGAACATCATCCCAATATGGATGGGGGGCTACAGTTTCAACTCAAGATAATGTTGCTTCTGCAACTGGGGCAACTGCTTCAACAACATATAGTGCAACTTACGTAGGTAACATCGCTGCAGAAACTGAAGCTGGTGCTTACTCTACAACCTTGACCTATACAGCTACTGCTACCTACTAGACTTTTCTAAAATCTGTTATACTTAAGAGGTAGATTATTATTTCCTGATTATACTCTGGTGAGAATTAACAACTCATTCTCAAATTTAAAAATAAAAAGATACCGCCTAGCCCTTTTGGCTCTAAGCGGTGTCTTTTTCGCTTCTAGCCTATTAATCGGATTCGCTAAGCCAGCCTCTGCCATCACCGTAATTCCTCCTAGACTTGAACTTGAAGGTGATCCTGGTACTACAGTAAGTGGAGAGTTTAGCGTTATGAACGAGTCAGCCTCTTCACAAACCTACTACACTCAGGTGGAAAATTTTGAAGCAAAAGATGAAACCGGAAGTCCTCAGTTTGTGCAGAGCAAAGAGGGGCTTGCTATCTGGGTACAGGTTGCTTCTTCTGTAACTGCTGCTGGTGGTGAGAAAAAAACCATTCCTTTCTCTGTTAAGATTCCTGCCAATGCAGAACCAGGTGGATACTTTGCATCTATCTTTGTGCGCACCACACCTCCACCTGCATCCGGCGGTGAAGTCAGTATTGGTGCACGACTCGGAACTTTAATTCTTATGCGCGTTAATGGTGACATTCAAGAAGGGGTGGATATATTAGAATTTGCTTCAAAAGAAAAGAAAAGATTTTTTACCTCACTTCCCGTGGAACTCTACTACCGTTTTCAAAATACTGGTGCTGACAGAGTTAAACCAAGCGGTGAAATCATTATCAAAAATATTATTGGCATGAAGGCAAAAGTGCTTTCTGCAAACCGTAGCGAAGGAAGTGTACTGCCAAGAAGTATCCGTAGATTTGAAATGGCATGGATTACATCTGGTGGAGGAACAGAAGACATAAACGCAAATATATCTTCTCCGGTTCCAACAGGTTTTTTCCCTGCGGCGAAGTATCAACTTTCTCATTTTGCAATTGGGCTCTATACTGCAAATTTAAATATCACTTTCGGTCAAAACAATAACACCGCTACAGACAGCTTTATGTTTTTTGTCTTTCCATGGCAATTAGTGGTAATCGTACTTGTCGGGCTACTAATTGCATACATCGTTCTAAAGTTTGCTCTAAATAGATACACCAAACGAATTATTAGCAAGCATCAACGTAGTTAACTTAGTTTATTTAAAAGAGCCCTAATTGGGCTCTTTTTATGATACTATATATATAGTATGACAATCAGAAACAAAACAATTCTTGCCATTTTCATAGTATTTTTACTCGCTCCTACTGTGGTAGTAGCGCAGACTTTAAATAGCACTAACTATCAAGTGGAGGACTCATCTTTAGATGGTGGCGGCGAATCTAGCTCATCTGCTAATTACAGATCTTACGATTCTATCTCAGATATTGAAACAGGCGAATCTAATTCTACAAACTATAAAGTAATACCTGGTTTTGAACCGGGAGCCTACCCTGGAATTCCTGCAACACCGACTTTAACAAATACTGGTGGCAATTTGTATAATTCTTTAGATTTCGTAATAGCTACTGGAAATGGTCAGCAAACCGATACAACTTACGCAATTGCGATCTCAAGTGACAACTTTACTACCACTTACTTCATTCAAACTGATGACACTATTGGTTCAACGGCTGCATGGCAAACATACAGTGGTTGGAACAGTGGCTCAGGGGAAAGGGTAACAGGACTTGCACCAAGCACAACTTATAAAATAAAAGTTAAAGCACGCTATGGTGCAGACTCAGAAAGCGGTTACTCTTCTGAGGCGTCTGCAATAACTGCAGCGCCATCTTTGGTGGTGGCAATCGCTGGTGTAAATAGTGGTGTGACGGTTGCGGGAGTCACTACTACTGTAACTAGTACAGCTACTGGAATGGGATTTGGGAGTTTAACAGTTGGTGATGGAAGTCCAAATATTGCTGCACAAACTGTAACTGTAACTACAAACGCATCTGGTGGCTACACTACTACAGCTCAACAAAACCAGAATTTAACCAGTGATAACTCAGATTCTATTGGCACTGTAACAGGCACTAATGCATCGCCTGCAGCTTTTGGCACAGGTGTTACTACTGGCAGATTTGGGTACCATACCACAGACAGCTCTCTTTGTAGCGGTACTTCTGGTCGTTTTTCGGTAGATGATACCTATGCAGCGTTAGATATAACCCCATATGAAGTAGCTTGTAGCTTGACTACCGCCAGTAGTGAAGTCACCACTATTGTATATAAATTAGTAATTGGCACGCTGCAAGAAGCAGGGAACTACCAAAATGTTGTCACATACATCACTACAGCGACATACTAAATTAGCTTTAGCAACAGCACTACTTTTGAGTAGCGTTTTGCTTGCGTTTAATCCTGCAAGAGTAGTTGCGCAATCTCAAACTGCGCCTCAAAAGGAACTACAGGGAAACATCACAGGTTTAGAAGTTTCTCCATTCTTAATTGAACTTGATGTTGCTAAAGGTGGTAGTATTGAATCAAAGATAAATTTAACAAACAGAAGTTCTAGTGAGTTGAATATTACAATTTCTCCAAAAGATTTTTTGCCAGGCATTGAAGGGCAACCACAATTTATTCCCGACCCTGACATTAACGAGACAACCTTTTCTTTATCGTCTTGGGTGAATTTAAAAACTCCTTCACAAATTAAAATTCCTGCTAACGAAACAGTTGTTGTAAAATTTTCTGTGAACCCACCAGCTAATGCAGAACAAGGAACTCATTATGGAGCCATGTTATTTAGTTACAGTGGAACGGGTTCTGACGGAAGCTCGACTGAGGTACAACAGTCGGTTGGAACAATTTTACTTGTCTACTACGGAGTTGGCAGAGAGAATGGTGAAGTGAAACTCTTGTCTGATAAAAAAGTTTATTGGAACAATACAAAAGTAGATTTTAAAAATATTTTTTTCAATACTGGTAATGTACACGTTAAACCTAAAGGGGAAGTTTATATAAAAAATATTTTTGGACAAATTATTGCAACTACTTTTGTAAATAAAGATGGAGCAAATGTTTTACCAAAAACAGATAGAAGTTTTGTAAGCTCTTGGATCCCTTCAAACTATTCTTATGGAAGATATACGGCAGAGTCTAAACTTACTTACGGTCGTGGTCGTCTGGAAGCAAAAAATAAAATTGTAATTTGGATCTTACCAAAATATTTTGTTCTCATCACAGCTGTAGGAATTATCTTTGTCCTCTGGGTGTTGCTACATGGAAGGCATATTCACAAGAGGAGAGTGATCCGTAAACATTTGGAAAACGCTTCAAAGTAATGAGGCGTTTTTTTTAAAATTATAAAGTGAGATTTACCCTATTAGCATTGACGAAAGGGGGATTTTCTGCTATACTGTATTTAAGATAAGTTTTGGTAAGTTAATGTAACTTTAAGTTAACAAAACTATTACAAAAGTCGAAACAAAACAACAACTCAATTTAAGATGCTTGGCTGACCAGCTCAGTCTGAATCTTCATTGAGTCAAACAAAAAATTAAAACAAAAACTTTTTATTTATGACGATCACAACTGATATGCAAGAGTTGCTTACCATCAAGGAGGCAGCGAAGATGATTAATGTGCATCCTAACACTCTCCGTAATTGGGAAAGGGAGGGCAAGATACAAGCAGTTCGTATCGGCTCTCGAAGAGATAGACGATATCCAAAACAAATAATATGGCAAATGTGCCAAATCACTACTTACATCGCATAGTCGATGTTTTACTGTTAATAGGGGGTAAAAAAACAAATGTTTCAAAAAGTTTCACAAATTAAAACTGCGAATTCACACTTCAAGAAAGTATTTCTTGCGGCCGTTTTGAGTTTAACGTTTGTTGTTGGAACATTCTATTCATTCACTACAACAACAAATGCTGCAATACCAAAATACATCAACTTCCAAGGTAAGTTAACTGCAGTTTCTGGCGGTACAAATGTAGCGAATGGCACATATGCCTTTGAGTTCAAACTGTACGATGCCCTTACTAGTGGTTCTCTCCTGTGGACAGAAACCTTTGATCAACCTAGTGGAAGTTGTGGAAAACTAACTGTGACTAATGGTGTTTTTAATGCAAAGCTTGGAAGCTGTGCAAGTTTGGCCTCAGTAGATTTTACTGGTGGTTCGGTGTTTTTATCTGTTAACTTTGCTCCAACAGGAACAAGTTACGATGGAGAAATGTCACCACGCAAACAATTAGTTTCATCTGCTTTTGCTTTCGTAGCAAACGGTGTCAGTGGTGATGGTGCAGTTAATACTGCAAACAGTTCTGCAACAGCATTGACTGTTGCAAAGGCAGGAACAGATTATGCGTTACAAGTTGATACAAGTGCTGGTAGTGCAGTGACAGGATTAAAAGTAACTTCGGCTGCTGCGGCAGGTGGACTTGCTCTTACTACTCTTTCAACTGCAACCGATGAATCCTTAAGTTTAAATGCAAAGGGTGCAGGACAACTTAGTATTGGATCTACTTCAACTGGAAATATAAATATTGGAAGCTCCGGCACAGGTGATATTTTACTTGGTGGTGGTAGTGCATCAACTGGTTGTACTGTTACAAATTCAACTGGTGTATTTGCTTGTTCAGCCGGTGGTACATTTACAACTCTTGGTTTGTCTGGAGCAATCACTGGTGCTACAGGAATTACTTCTTCTGGTACAATTCAATTCTCAGCTCTAACTTCCAACGGTCCACTCTATACTTCAGCAGGTAATGGAACTCTAACTAC